>JABEUP010000161.1 GCA_013044365.1 Acidimicrobiaceae bacterium | reverse complement strand
TGCCACCTGATTCGTGGGATCGTATCCTTTTCGACCGGCCGCTCCTTGGCCTTGGAATTGGTATTTTTGCTCTTTTCATCCTCTTCGGACCTCTTGTGGCTTTATTAGTCTCCGTCATTCACATGGTGGGTTATTTGCTGTTGTCGGCTGCCGTCAACGCCATAGGCCATACCTTCGGAGACCGGCCCTACGAAAACGGTGCTACCAACAATAACTGGCTGGCGATTATGACGTGCGGAGAGGGGCTGCACAATAATCATCACGCAGTTCCGACTGCTGCAAGGCTCTCGTTCAAAAGGGCGCAAATCGACACCGGTTGGTGGACTATAAAGTTTTTAGAGAAAATAGGTCAGGCCAAGGTGAGGTTATCCATGCCCAAAATCCTCAGCTCAGCTTCGCCATCTTCGCTCTAGCGCAACTGCAGGGTCTAATCGGTGTTGGCTAACAGGCGGAGAATCCCCGCTGGGAAAAGCGCCTCCCGGTAGATTTGGCCAAAGAATCACCTGCTCGTCTTGCCTGAACCACGATGATATTGACTGAGTGAGCGGAAACTGATATTACCCCGCTTTCAGGATTACAACCAGATGTGGATTCCTTTGGCTACCCAGCGCAGGCAGGAGATGCATTGCGAGGGGCCACCAGAGTAGAGCATTAGACAGTATGTGGCAGGCATTCGATGCGGAGTGGACAATATGGGGCAACCCACAGCGCGATGTGTCGTCGCGACATCCTATTTTGTTGAGTATCTGTTAGGCTGCCGTGTTGGTTCGAGGGCTGGAGCTTACGGTGGATTCATCTTTCCAGCTGACTCCCTCTTATATGTTGAGGAGGCACAATGCCTAGAGAAAAGATAGAGCACTTTCAGAACAAGCACACCGATCTAACCAGCCTGCAGGGCAAAATCGAAGAATACCTGAAAAACGATGGTTTCACCGTTCAATCGTCGCCTTCGAGCGATCACGGTACAGTCTTGCAAGCGAAGAAGGGAAAGTTCCTTTCCGAGATCATAGATGCCGATCGTGCCCTGACGATCTACATCAGTGGCACTCCAGATGACTTCGTGGTGCGAATCGGAATTGGGAAATGGCTGGCGCATCTCGGAATCGCGGCAGTCGAGACGCTGTTGCTCTCGGAGCTGTTCCTATTCGTGGACGTTGCAGAGATGCTTTGGAACCTTGAGGTAGAGGACAAGCTCGTCAAGCAGATAGTGTCCTTTGTCGGTTAGGGTTTCTTAGGTTGGCAAAGTCATCAAGATGAGTTCTGGCGGCAATTTTTAGAAAACTGCCACAAGTGGATCTCTCCGCCCTTACGGACTGGACTGCTGCTCGGGTTGCTCGGTCGGAATTACCTGGCATCCCTTGCATCACGACACCGTGGCCAATGGGTCTGACGCCGAATAATCCGGGCTGGTGGATGAGTTCGCTAGTATTGGCTCACACACGCTGGAGTCTTCTCCAACGGGCCCGGTTCCGGGCACTACTCAGGGCACTGGCCTTGCGCTGGTCGCGTGATCAGGACTCTGGAGTCCGGAGCTACGTGACACCGATCTCTCATGTGTCCACCCGATGCCGGAGCACACAGTTGTCAGCGGGGCGTCCCCATGGCTGGAATGTCGCAATTCCAATAGTGGTAGTATCAATTGTATGGCAAAAAGTAAGGCAACAATTACTCTGAATCGGGCAAAGGCGGAAACGGCACGTAGTCTGGTAAATGCTGCATCAACCTCAGAGGTGATCGATTTAGCGCTGGATTATCTCATACGGGCCGAGCGTCTCTTAGCTGATGTTAGGGCCTATCGGGATATGCCGCCATCCCAGGCCGAAGTCGATCTGGCGCTATTTGCTGATAGCAGCGGTATTGCGGACGATACCGACTGGGAATCACTTTATACAGATGAGAAGTCGTGACTTCAGCTCCGCGAAGAGGTGAAGTATGGCTGGCTGATCTCGACAAGGCTCGTCCCGTGATTGTGCTTACCCGCGATCCGATGGGTAAATATCTAAACGCGGTGATAATTGTTCCTGTCACCTCTACGGTTCGAGGAGTTTCAACAGAGGTTCCTCTCGGTTTTGATGATGACATCCGGCATCCTTCCGTTGCCAACCTGGACAACATCCAACTCCTCGCTCGTGAGCGACTTCGTCGTCGAGTCGGCAGAGTCAGACCAGCGACCATGGTCGCTTTGTGTAAAGCCTTGTCGATTGCGATTGACTGCGACACCGCCCGAAGCGAAAATTAAACGCTCGGACAGATGAGGATTACAGCGGTACCAATAAGAATTAGAACTGCTTCGCTTGAAAATAATTCAGGTAGTTCCTTCGCGCTCCCACTTATCCTGATTGCGAAGCCACCCTAACCAGTTCGCGTTCGGAGTGGCTTATACCTTTGTGACGCGACCAGACAGCATGCAAAGTTCTGCGCAGGTCGAGACCTTGCACTTCAATCCTGACCAAAGATGAATCCGTGATTTCCGATTTGATTGCCAATTGGCTCAGTACCCCGGCACTTCCTCTAAGTATGAGCGTGGATTTGATCGCTGAGGTGGATCCCATCTCCGCTTCGAGC
>JABEUP010000022.1 GCA_013044365.1 Acidimicrobiaceae bacterium | reverse complement strand
GTCTGCATGATTCCTGCCGGTGGAAAGCTGGCTCCGCAACGGCAACTTTTCGAAGAGATGATCATGATTCTCGATGGGAAGGGATCTACAAGGGTTTGGAATGACGCCGGACATGAGGTGACATTCGAGTGGGGCCCGGGATCGATGTTCGCAATACCTCTGAACACCTGGCATCAACATTACAATCTTTCAGGGTTGGAGCCAGCTAAATTTGTTTCTTCGACAAACAGTCCGCCTGTAATCAATCTTTACGACGATGTGGACTTTGTTTTCAACACCCCCCGGGACTTTCCGAACTGCTTCAATGGCGAGCAGGACTACTTTGCCGCCAAAAAAGAGACGAAGGGTTTATTGCTGGACACGAACTTTGTCCCTGATGTGACAACCTTGCCGTTGATCTCTGCCGCTGAGAGGGGAGCCGGCGGTGGTCACATTCGCTTTTCGATGGCCAAGGGCTCAATGAACAGCCATATATCTGAGTTTCCGGTGGCTACGTACAAGAAGGGACACCGTCATGGACCTGGTGCCCACGTAATAATCCTTTCCGGTGAAGGCTATTCATTGATGTGGCCCGAAGGAGAGGAGCCACGACGCTACGAATGGAAAACCGGCTCGTTGATAATTCCGCCCAATTTATGGTTTCACCAACACTTCAATACCGGAAGTACGCCCGGCCGTTACCTCGCATTCAAACACGAGACTGTTTCCATTAGAAATGCACAGGGAGTTCCTAAGGCATGGATCAGTCGGCGTATCGGTGGCGACCAGATCGACTATGCGGATGAGAAGCCAATGATAAGGCAGCTATTTGCGGATGCTCTTACTGGGTCAGGTGTTTCACCGGCTATGGACGCAGCTTATGAAACCGAGTTGGCGTCACTGCCACCGCTGCCAGTTTGAGTGGATTCGAAGGGTCAAAGAGGGCGCATTCCCATGGCCATTTCCACCAATTCAGTCAAGAACACAGTGTCGGATTAGGAGAGGGCTTCGAGCTAGACCCTGATGACGAAAACGGGTTTGAGCCAAATGAGGATAACCCGATTTGGCAACAGGAAAATGTTACCCTGCGTAGCGTAGGAATCGACATTGGCTCGTCGGGCACTCAGGTTGTGTTTTCTGAGTTAAAATTGCAGCGGAACGGCGCTGGTCTGGCGACCAGATATGTGGTGATAGAGCGAAACTGCCTATTTCAGTCAGCAGTGGCGTTCACGCCCTTTACCGACGGGGGAATCATCGATGCTCGCGCACTCGGCGTGATCATCGATGAGGCCTATGCTGCCGCTGGAATTGAGCCTGATGCCATTGACACTGGGATTGTGATACTTACTGGAGAAGCACTGCGGCGCGAGAATGCAGAGAGCATCGCAATGGTGGTATCAGCCAAAGCTGGCGATTTTGTTTGCGCTACAGCAGGGCATCATATGGAGGCTACCCTTGCAGCCTTTGGTTCGGGTGCAGTTCAGATTTCCTCCGATTCGGGAAAACGTATTCTCAACATCGATATTGGTGGTGGTACCACCAAATTATCGCTGATTGTTGCCGGCCGGATTATTTCGACGGCAGCATTGCACGTCGGTGGAAGGTTGATAGTTGCTGACACCAATGGGCGGGTGGTGCGCCTTGAGGAAGCGGCAAGACGGCATGCTTTGGCAGCTGGAGTACCTTTGAATTTGGGCGACTCTGTTGTGCCTGCGGAACTTGACGCAATTGCCAATGTTATGGCTGACACCCTGGTTTCCGCGCTCATTCCTTCCACCCTGGCGAAAGGTAACCTTCCGTACCTTACAGAACCGATCGATGAGTTGACAGGGATCGACGGAGTGGTCTTTTCCGGCGGGGTTGGTGAGTACGTGTATGGAATTGAAGCTCGAGATTTTGGTGACCTTGGGCTCCGGTTGGGCAACGCTATCCGGACCCGGCTGTCTGACGGTTCGATTCCTTTTCCGCTTCTTGAGGCCACGGCTCGTATTCGCGCAACTGCTCTTGGCGCATCGGAGTTCTGTGTACAGCTGAGTGGAAATACGTGTTATATCTCCGATGAAACGAAACTTTTACCACAGCGTAACCTGCAGGTAATACATCCCGTTTACGTTCTGGATAGGGAGATTGATGTAGATTCAGTCGGCTCAGCAATTCGTCGCCATATTGAGGCCTTTAGCATTTCAGACAGTAGGAACGACCTGGTACTGGCGCTGACTTGGACGGGTGAACTGTCTTATAGTCGGTTGCACGCGATGGCGAGAGCTATCGTAAGCGGTGTCGCCGATCGTATTTCAGCCGGATTCCCTGTGCTGCTTACTTTTGATGCCGATATGGGTAAAAGCCTGGGGAGCATTCTGCGTGATGAGCTTAATGTGACAGTGGACATTCTCGTTGTTGACGGGCTTACTTTATGGGACTTTGACTACATAGACCTCGGCCGGCCACTGCAACCATCACTTGCTATCCCAGTTACTATCAAGTCCCTCGTGTTTTAGGCTGTAGTTCTCTTGGCGTTTGGCATGACTTTTGAGTATGGCGCGTGATGAAGTCTTGGAAGAGTCTGAAAGCTTCTCACTTGGCCTTACGGCTCAGTTAACTTTCGTGCTGGCCGGAGTGCTGCAGCACGGGTATAAGTGTCAGTCAGTGTTCCGGTCTGTGTAAGGGGTACACAGCGTCAGCTGAGACGCCGTGTAGCAAAGATAGCAATAGGGGGGAAGGCCCGTTTTGAATTACGGGCGTCGTGTGGCCACAAATACCGGAATTTGGCGGTCTGTCTTCAGTTGGTACTCTGCATAGGGAGGAAAGGCGGTTACCGCACGCTCCCACCACTGGGTACGCTCCTCACCGTCAACTTTTCGGACTGATACCTCAAAGCGCTCAGGCCCGTCTTGGATCATTACCGACTCCGGATTGGCGACGATGTTATAGTACCATTGGGGATGTGTTGGGGCACCCCCTTGGGACGCAACCAGGGCATAGCTGCCATTTTCAGTAACACGCATCAGAGGCGTCTTACGCACTTTCTTGGACTTTGCACCCAAACTGGTGACGATGATGACCGGAAGTCCGGTATCCCTAAGGGTATTGCCCTCAGTTCCTCCAGAGTTCTCATATGCCTCTACCTGTTCACGCACCCATTCACTGGGACTAGGTTCGTAAACTCCGTACACGGCCATGCCTCACGCCCCTAACGCTCACTTCTGCCGGCGTCATCGCCGGTAGCATGCAGTTACTAATCAATTTCCGGTTGCCTGTGCTGCACAGAAACACTATAAGAAGTATACATTTTGCCAAATTGAAAGTTTATTGCTTGGCACACTCGATGGTCTGATTGGGGAAATCAGCTGAGTCGAAGTCACGGTTGGGCTGTTGGGAGATGTCGACCCAACAAGTTATGCCGGAATTGGGCCGGCCGCAATAAGCGAATTTAGTGGTGGTAGTTGGTTGGTCTCACCTAGAAGACTCCAAAGCGGCTGATGCGCCAGAATCGGACAAGCCGTCGCGTATGAGGAAAGGTGCCCTAAATCCCGATGTACCGACCTACAGCGCGGGACGGTTCCCGATATCGCTTCCATGGGGATCGAAGCCACACTAATAGGCCGTATTTTTATCCAGCTAGGATTGGAACTTACCTACCTGATGCAGGTGAGCCGAAGGGTGTTGGAATAAAGTGCTCCGCGGACCAATTATTTTCTGCAGAGATTCCAATGGAACAATCGCAGATTCCTAAGTCATAGGCGTTCTAGTTTCTAATTAGCGTTCATCTCCATCCCTCGCCCTTAGATTAACGATGTAGGTTGCCAAGACCTGATCACTGGAAGAAAACTCTACTGGAGACGGTGCGGAACATCTCGTGGGAAAGCGAATGAAGAAAAGCAATACTCAGCTCGAGCTCAGCATTGATTTTCGAACCAACCCAGGGACTTCTTGGATTGCAGGGAAATTGAATTTGGACGGACCCGGATTCGTATGCCACTGGTACATCTATCCGTTTCGACTGTTGTTGGGTACAAGGTCACCGTTACTTTCTCGGCCAAGATGGTTACTCTTACGCGATGACTGACCAGCCCCACAATCAACATTTTCAGGAATTGCCTAAGAGAGGTGTCTCAGATCCGGTTTGGGGACGAATAGTCAAGCTTGGACTTCCATCGCTTGGAAGTGTCCTCCTGTCGCCGATCTATGCAGCCACCGACTCCGCAATCATGGGTCATGTTGGCAAGATTCCCCTAGCAGCTCTGGCACTTGCCATGGGATTTCTGAACTTTTGGGTACTTCCGTTTACCTCGGTGGGATTTGCCATAACCTCCCGCGCGGCTTATTATGTGGGCACAGGAGACTGGTCATCCCGTGACAACCTGGGTATGTCTTCAGCTGCAGCAATGGGAGTATTTGGGCTTCTGCTTGGACTGCTGTTTGCCGCCGCCGCTCCGGTGGTAGCGCCTTTGCTGGCACATTCGCAAGCGGTTGCGCGCTCTACAACTGAATATCTTCAGCTTGCCGCAATTGGTATGCCGGCGTTATTCGTGTTCCAGGCTGGCGGCATGTTTCTTACAGGAATCGGGCGCACAAGCAAAGTACTCTCAATAACTGCGTTGAACGTGGGCCTGAATATCTTGCTTGAAGTGGTACTCGTCTTTTGGGCGCATCTTTCGGTAGCGGGATCCGCATTGGGTACCGACATTGCGGAAATCATTGGAGCTGCGGTCATGATTTGGACGCTCCGCTATCCGGGCTTTGTGGCCAGGTTAGGGAGGCGGGCTCTCGAATTTCTCCGGGAGTTTCTTCCAGCGGGTGCAGCCCTTGCGGTACGGACATTCGCTCTAGTGGGTGCGCTATCTGGATCGGTATTCGTGGCTTCCCAGGGAACGCCTGAGGTCCTTGATTCATTTCAGGTCGGCCAGCAGATTTGGCTGGTTTTTGGTCTTTCATTCGATGCCATTGCAGTGCCGGCCCAGGTCCTGGTAGGCGAGTGGCTGGCGACCGGCCAGTTGGGACGTATGAAACATTGGACATCGCGTATGCTGCACCTAGGTTGGATCAGCGGAATTGGTCTGGGTGTTATCGTTGTCCTTGCCCGCGGACCTCTGGTGGGACTGTTCACGAATATCCCCTCTGTATCTAGACCCGCGAGGGAGTCAGTGGCTTTTGCCGGCCTTGCGATGCCGGTTACCGCCATCAGCTTTGTGATCGATGGCCTTATAGGCGGATTCCAGCGGTTCCATCTGCTACGCACCATAATGCTGATTTCGTTCGTGGCAGCCGCTGTTCTGGCGGCGGTCCTCCTAATCGTCCTTGGGCCGTCACTTAGCGTAGGTGACATCTGGGCAATTTTTGGGGCATGGCTGGTTGCCCGAGGTATTGCGTCATTTGTGGCGTGGAAAAAGCTGTTGTCTTCCCATGCCTAAGCAGTTGAGGTTCTTGCTGTTTTATCCGTTTCCAAATGGCGAATTAAGAATTATCCCATATTGACTTGACTGGAATTTAGTGACGGAAATCCAGTCAAGTAACTTATAAGCGCTATGTGGGAAAGAGAATGGAGCGGCATGTATTATTGCAAAGTGAACGGCCTGGGTTTAAATGTCCACCATCCATCGCATGGATGGATGGTTTTGATTCGAAATAGTGATGGTCAGGCGTGACGGCTGTCTTGAGATAGTGCTGTTGGAGCAAGCCACTGTCTTGCCTACCCCGTGAGGGATGTTCGTCTTGTTCATCGTCCACGCGTAGCAGTTCGAGCCGGTGCGCAACAAGTACCGTACGGTGATCGGCTCACGGGATGGCGGACTTCCTACAGCCCTAGTACCCTTTTTAACCCTCGCTCTACGTCATTCATCAATGAAAGGGGAACTACTCCGGATTGTTTGCTGAGATCAGTCTTGTTGAGCGTGGCTAACGCTGTAACGTTGACCACGGAATCACGGGTCAGACCGCTGACGCCTAAAGGCAGGAATACGTTTCCTGGTATTGCAGCCAGACTCGTATTCGTTGTAATAGCGGCCACAACTATGGTTGCGAGTTTGCTCTGGTTGTACGGGTCACTCGAGACAACAAGTACCGGCCGCCGCTTCGCCGGTCTTGATCCTATTGCATCGCCAAGGTCGGCCCAGTAAATACTGCCCCTGGTGATCACCAATCCTCATCCATCCCCGCAAGCAACCGATGACCAACATTTACGGCATCGAGAGTAGAGTCATCGCTTTGAACTTGGGTGTCGATCACCTGGTCGATGAGGTGAGTGAGCGACTCTGTTTCCAGCTCATCTAAGTACCGCACCGCCGCCTTTGTGAAAAACTCAGAACGGCTCATGCCGTGCTTTTTCGCCTCGCGCTCAGCACGTTGAAAAGTTTCGTCTGGCATCGATATAGCAGTCTTCATAACCATAAGTATAACTGGGTATAACACCCGCGCCGTAGCTCTGGGGTCTGAATGTCTAAAGCCGTGATATGTCGAACTGTCGACGTGAAGAGGACCACTTTGATTGAGATGCTGTGGCGCGACAATATCTAGAACATAATGTTGGGTCATAATATGGTATTCAAGGTTGCAAGGCTACTGAAAATGTGACGCGGTATCATTTTTCTCCCTTGCCACAGCTATTGGCGTGATCTATGTCTTGCAACAGAATTAAGCAGTGTCTTAGAGAGGCTGCAGCATAGGCCTTCGGCAAAGCCGACTGTTGCTTTATGAGAACCCACTTATTGGAACAAAGTGTCTCTTCGATCTCATCCGTTAAAAGGCGGATCAGATCTTCCAAGGGGGGTCTCCTTGTTCAGCGTCGGGTTGCGTGTTCATTAGTTCCAAGGTATCAGATGACTGAGGGCAGCGTGTCGAAGTGAGCGCGTGTAGGTAGACCGCTGCAGGATTCCCAGGCCACCAGCTCGGTAGCGGATCGATAGTGTCGATGACCTAAACATCATGATGCATAGCTACCAGGGTCTTTGCTTTCGAAAATCTGCCGAAAAGTGAGGCCGCCTCACATTTTCGATCGCTTGAACCTCCGTAATACCGAATGCAACACTGTCATCTTTCGAGTCGCTTGATTGTCCCTATCAATATCGATCTCTTGACTCAGGATTTAACACGAGCATTGGAAATAGTTTCACTTCCTTGCCTGCGCTGAAATAGTGGTCAAAATAGAGTTAGTTGCAACAGTTGCTTTGATCTGACGCTGTGTCATGTTCAGATCAAACCATCTGATCGCGCAGCAGCATCCGGATCCGCAATTACCGAAACCCATTTGTTCGCTTCAGCCGCATCCAGATCTCCGGGCACATCGTCGATCATGTTCTCAATGTTAAGACGGTCTCAGAACAGTTTCAGACGGACAGCAATAACTATCTTATATGTGATCCTCTGATGCGCCTTAATTGAGTGAACGTTGAAACATTTGACCCGAACGCCCCAGAGTTGGATTTTCCATTCGATCTATTCACGGCGGTGATTAACGCTTTGCATGAATAAGACCTAGATTGATTCCGTAGTAAGGGTTGTGCGCTTCTCCAAAACTTTCCTGAGGTGGCGACATGTGGAAGATCCGTACACACGAAGGATGCACAATTGGTCCGCTTCTGCTAGCGGGCTTATTTTCAGCTCTATTTTTTACAGGGTGCGGTAGCCAAACAGGTTCCGTAGAGGGGCTCATTTTAGTTAGAACTCCACATGTTAGCGGATTCCACCCTTTAGTCTTTGAAACTACTGTCAATTTGCGGTCACGCTCCAATGGCAAGTTGATCAAATCGGAGATGGTTCCCCCTAGGGGGAAGTTTCATTTCACGGTCGCAGCGGGAAGCTACAAAGTCGTTGTGACTGGAATCCGCAATTGCACGGAAGACGTCGTAGTAAAGTCAGGCCAAAGCCTCAACTCGGAAATCAGATGCAATCCAGCTCCCCTTGCCTAATTACTAGTAAACCAGATCCGGCGCCCACCAAGAAATCAAGCCATAGGAACCAAGGAAAGGACCGCAGAGCTGCCTGAATGCCAAAGCAGATCTCGCCAGCAGGTGTGAGAGTGACCCAAACATCATGATGCATAGCTACCAGGGTCTTTGCTTTCCAGAATCTTCCGAAAAGTGAGGCCGCCTCACATTTATGAGTGTCTTTCGCCCCCAAAGTCTTGGGAGAGAAATTCATCTATCCGCTTTTTGAGATTAGATTTACGGGATCAACCGTGATTGGTCACATACCGTCCCAATACCACCAGCGAGTTCATCAATGGCTGGTGACTTTTATAAAAGTCGTGCGAAATGGCCTTCGGTAGGTGCTGAATACCGTCGTACTCATTGAGGTAGTACGCGTCGAGGGTGTAGGGCGACAGAGGGTGAGAC
>JABEUP010000160.1 GCA_013044365.1 Acidimicrobiaceae bacterium | reverse complement strand
TTCCATGTCTCTTTTGAGCATGGCCCTTGCTGATCTGGAAGTCAACGCGACTTCATTTACCGGTTCTCAGGCCGGAATCATTACCGATACCGACCATACCAGAGCCAAAATACTTGAAATTCATCCAGGGAGACTGCTCGAATCAATTCGGAACGGTTCTGTTCCGGTGGTAGCGGGATTCCAGGGGGTGTCGACTGCGAAGGACGTAACGACTCTGGGCCGCGGCGGTTCCGATACGACTGCAGTAGCCCTTGCCGCTTCGCTAAATGCCGATGTTTGTGAGATATACACGGACGTTCCGGGTGTCTTTAGCGCCGATCCAAGGGTGGTTCCAAGTGCGCACAGACTGAATGATATCTCCTATGACGAAATGTTGGAACTTGCTGGATCCGGTGGAAGGGTCCTGGCGTTGAGAAGCGTAGAGTTCGCTAAGAATCACCACGTCGCATTGCACGTTCGATCTAGCTTTACCTGGGAGCCGGGTACATGGGTTCGTGAGGAGAATACGGAAATGGAACAAGCAGTAGTTTCAGCAATTAGTCACGACAGTTCAGAAATTAAAGTAACGATTACAGGAGTGCCTGACAGGCCAGGTATCGCAGCCCGGATATTCCGTGAGATTGCAAATATTGGCGTCAACGTGGACATGATTGTTCAGAATACGTCGAGTGAAGGTTTGACCGACATTTCCTTTACCGTTCCAAGGGATGATATGAAGGCCACCATGACTGTGGCCACAGAGGTTGCCAAGGAGGTCGGCGCCAGAGACGTCTATGCCGATCCCGATATTGCTCGGGTCTCCCTCATTGGTGCCGGGATGCGGACAAATCCCGGTGTGACGGCAAAAATGTTTGAAACTCTTGCTGACGGGGGAATCAATATCGAAATGATCTCAACATCGGCGATCAGAATCTCCTGTGTCGTGCGCGAAGAGGCGATAGAGCGCGCTGTTCAGCTATTGCATTCGGCGTTTGAGCTGTAACTGCAGGCCGGGCAGAACAGCTGGCATAATTAGCCCAACGGGTCTGGGTGAACCTCCCTGCCCTTAGGGAAGGGGATTGCGCTCCCATTAGGTTCAATCAAACCTTTCCAACCTTTAGAATCTAATGTTGTGAACATTGCAATCTTTGGAGCGACCGGACAAGTTGGGACCGTAATGAGGACCATACTTGCGGAGCGAAATTTTCCCGTAGACAACATTCGTTACTTTGCATCACCGAGATCGGTGGGGAAGGTTCTTCCCTGGAACGGTTACGATGTCACAGTCGAGGACGCCAGCTCCGGCAATTATAGCGGTATTGATATCGCGCTCTTTTCAGCTGGAGCTACCGCTTCCACCGAGTTGGCTCCTAAAGTTGCAGCACAGGGGGCAATTGTTATCGACAATTCATCCGCGTGGCGTATGGATCCTGATGTTCCGCTGGTGGTGCCTGAAGTAAATGGTGGTGCTCTTGCGGATATGCGAAAAGGGATTATAGCCAATCCAAACTGCACGACGATCGTAACCATGTCCGCCCTCAAAGCACTTGACAGTGCTGGGGGATTGAAGAAACTGGTTGTCAGCACCTATCAGGCAGTGTCAGGCGCAGGGCTTGCCGGCGTAAACGAATTGGCCGATCAGTTGAGTAATAAAGAGGGTCAGCTGGTGTGGCTCGCCTACGACGGGCGCAGTGTTGATTTTGGCAGACCCTCTGCTTTCGTCGGACCTATTGCAGGCAACGTACTGCCGATTGCGGGAACTCTGGTAGACGAGGAGACCAATGAGGAGCATAAATTCCGCAATGAGTCGAGGAAGATTTTGGAACTTCCGAATCTCGAGGTGAGTGTGACCTGCGTAAGGGTACCAGTTTTCACAGGTCATTCGGTGAGCATCTATGCAGAGTTGGATAACGCACTCACAACCGCTGAGGCAACTGCCGCAATCTCCAAAGCACCTGGTGTGAGAGTCGTTGACATTCCCACCCCGCTTGATTCCACAGGACGGGACTTTTGCCTGGTCGGCCGAATTCGCAAGGATCCAGGTTTGCGGCCGGCGATCAGCTTTTTTGTCTCAGGTGATAATCTGCGAAAAGGGGCGGCACTAAATGCCATCCAAATTGCGGAATCGATCGTTGCCGAAAGAGTCTAGGTCTGTCCCATCGGCAAATAATTTCAGCCAGTTAAGCCGTTGTCTGGTTGCCAATTTGCATTATGGTTCTTCTGGTGCCCAGGTGGCCGTTTAGGCGACCTGGAATGACCGCTTTGCCAGTCCCCAGAAAAACCCGTCAATTATGGAGTCCGGCGTTTCTTCGGGATCTAGCGCCGCGCCAAGTGTTACAAACAGCGGGGCAAAGTGCTCCGAAGTGGGATGTGCATACGGCATCCCCGGCGCAGTTTTGAAATTCATCAGTTGGTCCAGATCTCCGCTGTCCAGGGACTCCTTGGCCCATATGTCGAAATCAACTGACCATCCCGGCGCCTCGGCATCGGTTCTAAATTCTCTCAAAAATTGCAGACCATGTGTCATGAACCCGGATCCAATGATCAACACTCCTTCGTCACGCAGTGGCCGCAGACGGGTCCCCAGTCTGAGCAATTCTTCGGGATCCAGAGAAGGAAGGGACAGTTGTAGAACCGGTATTGACGCCTCTGGGTACATAACTTTGAGAGGAACCCAAGAGCCGTGATCCAATCCTCGGCTTGGATGCTGGTGGAGGGAGTAATTGTCAGGAATGATGGAGGTGACTTTATGGGCCAGTGTGCTGGCATCAGGTGTGGGATAAGTCATCTTGTAGAATCGTTCTTCAAATCCCCAAAAGTCATAAACCAAAGGCGTCGCCCTGGCCGGAGAGGTGAGGGCCAATGGTGCCGCTTCCCAGTGGGCGGATACAATAAGAATCTCTTTTGGCAGTGGCATAGATGCCGACCACCCGGCAAGCTGGTTGGTCCAGAGCAGGTCGTCTAACAGCGGCGGAGCCCCGTGTCCAAGGTAAATTGCCGGCATACGCGCTTCAGATATTGTCTGACTCTCGGTTAGTTCCGTCATCGGTACTCCAGATTTTCGAGAACTTGTTTAGCGCTTATCTCAACGCATTTCTGGTCTGATTTATTTCTTGTTTCATCGGGCCGGTTTCAACGGAAATAACTTGCGCGAAAATGCTGCTGACCTGATTGTAATATCCCATAGCTGGTAGCTTTGTTGTTTGATATATTCGTGCATCTGGTGATGGATCTACAATGAGAAAGGACTCTGTTTGAGACCGTCAATATCTTCCACTTCAACTCGCACTTTCATTTACATTCCGGTGGCCGTGATGGCGGAGCAACTGATATCCAGACGAAGATTGCACCTAAAGTTTATTCCATTGCTTGCGTGGGGCTATTTGCAATATCGTTTGACGGGTGATTATCGGATTAAAATAGGTGGTGGGCCGCCTGGAATGTCTCAGGGATTTCCAGAGGGTATCGTTACCACGGGAATTTACAAATGGACCAGGAATCCTATGTATTTGGGTCATCTGATCTTTCTGTCCGGTTTGACACTGTTAACCCGGTCTCCGATTGCGCTTGCCGCCGTCTCTTCGGTTATACCCTGGTACAACGAAAGGGTAAGAAAGGATGAAGAGCGCTTGGAAAAAAAGTTTGGGCCCACTTATGTTGAATATAGGGATCGCGTTCCGCGCTGGATCGGGGTTTCTTCAGAACTCAAAGAGATACTGGGAGTGTCTAAGGCCGGGCTTCACAGCGTCTGATCCAGCTGGTGAAATGCCTCAGTTGCCCGGCTTATTATTTGGTCCTCTCAGATCGTTCCAGTCAGTAATTGGAGAAACAGGCTGCTGCCTGCAACGAGTATCCAAAGTATTGCCCCCAGCGCAAGTGGTTTTAACCCAGCGGTTCTGATCTTGTCCATTCTGGTGGAGAGACCTATAGCACCCAAGGCAACTGTGATCATGAACTGAGCCAGTCCGGAGAGTGGGGTATGCAGACCGTTTGGAATTAGTCCCAAAGTGTTCAAAAATACTGCAATCAGGAACCATCCGATGAAAACAGGCAGCACCTTGTGAATGTGCTTGAAATGGCTGGTTCTGGAGCCAGACCTGGAGCTTTCGCCAGACTGCCTTGAGCGCCAGAACGCAATAGCGATGGTGATTGGAATTATCATCAAAGTCCTGGTGAGCTTTACGATGACCGCATATGGGGTGGCGCTATGTGAGAAGATCGATGCCGCGGCAACCACTGATGACATGTCGTTTACTGCGGTGCCTGCCCAAAGGCCAAATGAATGCGGAGTGAGGGAGATTAAGTGTCCGAATGCAGGAAATGTGAGGACTGCCAGGACGTTGAAGGTAAATATCGTAGCAATCGCGTATGAGACGTCTGTCTCTGAAGCGGCAATCACGGCATCGGTGGCAGCGATGGCAGACGCTCCGCAGATTCCGGTTCCCACGCCAATCAGGGTACGCAGATCCCTGGAGATTCCCAAACCGCGTCCAATAAGCCAGGCCCCAAGCAGGGCGATGCCGAGGGTGCCTAAAAGCACCGGGAGCGAAGAGGTGCCAGTTGTGACGACCTGACTAAAGGAAAGGCCGGTTCCTAATACGACTATTGATCCCTGCAACACGGCTTTGCTCGAAAACGAGAGTCCGGGGAGGAGCTTTGGTGAATTGCCCCTGGTGCTTGCGACAATGATGCCGATTACAATTGCAAACACCGGAGCGCCAACGACAGGGGCTATTTTCCCCAGCACCGTGGCAATGCCCGCCAAAATTATTGCAACCATAAGTCCGGGAGCGATTTGTTTATAACCTCCCTGTTTCGTCTTGTGGGATTGCTCCGCGCCGATTTCGATTTGATTCTGGGCTTCTCCCACCGATCGATTTGTCATGGTTACAGTCTTGAGGCTTTCCATGACT
>JABEUP010000159.1 GCA_013044365.1 Acidimicrobiaceae bacterium | reverse complement strand
GGGAAACGGTTATCGCGGCTGGATTCGATGATTGGAAGAACAGGGAACTCTCAAATTCTCAGATTCCAAAGTTTCGTACATCAAGGTCAAAGTTTGATTCCAGCCCGCTCGCTGCTCCATCTCCATTTTCATCCTCGGTTGAGAAGGCGGATGACCCCGATGACGATGATTTCGATCTTCCATCCTTTCTGCGCTAAATCAGACGAATGGCACGTCAAGCGTTTGAATAATTGACAGGGAGATTGGATTGCGTTTGCTGTACCAATTTGAGAATGGTTTTGATGTCTATTTCACCACTAAGAATGACGGGGATGCCAAAGACCTGAAAATGCGACCGGTGATTGAGGCCGAATTAACAAACCAAACAGGTAAGTTGGTTCGTCTGGCTGGGGTTCATCAGATTCATTCAGGCATCGTGCATTTGATAGATTGCATTCAGTCGACAGGATTAGAGGCCGAATTGGCTGATGGAGATGGACTGGTATCTGGAAATAAGGCCCTAGGCCTTGGGGTCTTGGTAGCCGATTGCGCACCGGTTGCCCTTACCAGCACCGAGGGCATCTTCGCGGCAGTTCATGCTGGCTGGCGGGGAATATCGGAAGGGGTACTTCCTGAAGCCGTACGGGCGATGCGCTCGGTTGGGGCAACTGACATTTTCGCGTATGTGGGGCCCTCTATCAGGGCCGAATGCTACGAATTCAAAGGACCGGAATTGCGGGAATTGTCGAATGAATTAGGCCCAACGGTTGTGGCCCGCACCTCATGGAACACAGTGAGCCTGGATCTCTTGGAGTCCGTAAAACGCTCGCTATCCAAAGTGGGAATTACTCAGGTTGACGCATCCGCCGAATGCACTGCCTGCGGGGAAGGGTACTATTCCTTTAGGGCAAAAAATAGCGCCGAGCGTCACCTGATGGTTATTGTGGCCGGAGACAGTGTTAGATGAATAAGTTCAGCCAATCGCATGCGGTACAAATTGGTACTGCATATCGGGAAATCCTTTCTAAAGGTCTGAAAGCCTCCGGTGGACGTATTTTTGAGGTGGTTGGAGTCTCCAAGACGTTTCCAGTTGATACTATATTGGCGGCCTATCAGGCCGGAATTAGAAATTTTGGTGAAAATTACGCCGACGAACTCCTTATGAAGGCTTCCAGTCCCTCTCTAAGGTTTGACCAGGAACCCATCAAGTGGCATTTCTTGGGTGCGATTCAATCGAGATGGATAAATAAGCTGGCGGAATATGTCTCGGTTTGGCACTCGGTGTCCAGGGCCAAGGAAATCGAACAGATTGCCAAAGTGTCTCCTGGCGCGGAGATTTTTATTCAGGTGGATTTCTCAAATGCCAAGGGGAGAAATGGAATAGGGCTGGATGATGCTGAAGGCCTGGTGAACCTGAGTAGGGAGAATGGACTTCGTTTGCTGGGTCTTATGGTGGTTCCGCCACTGGTTGATCGGATTTCACTAGGTCATATTTTTAGTGCCGTTAATGATGAGAGGCTTAGACTTGGGTTATGCGGCTGTTCTATGGGCATGTCGGACGATTTTGAATTAGCACTGGCAATGGGATCGACCCATATAAGGGTGGGACGGGTTTTATTCGGGAATCGCAGCAATGCGGTCATATTGGGGTCGAACATAAATAAAAGTCAAGGAGGACCCAGGTAGAAATGTCAAGGTTTCAAAAGGCAATGGTCTGGCTCGGATTGACCGATGCTGATGACGAAGACGAAGCATCCGATGAGTACGAGGATGCAGCTCCTCGTAGAGCTCGCCATTACAGGCCTGACTCTCCGACGCCGCCGGCATCGCCAAGAGTTCAGGTGTTTCAGGCACCACCCGAGTTCTCCAAGCAGGAGCGGGACAATATAAGGCATTTGGCCTATGAGGGGCATGGTTCCAGGGATTTATCGGATGAACATGACCCGTCTCGCGCAGATAACATCGATCCTCGCTCACTTAAGCCAAAAGTGGGTTTTGTCAAGCCGGTTCCGGCCGAGAAGCCCAAGTTGCATCTGTCGCAGCCGCTTAGGTTCTCAGATGTCCAGGAGATAGGGGACAGGTTCAAGGAGCGTCAGCTGGTACTGGTTGATCTGGCGAATCTGCCTAAGGAACTTTCCAGGCGTGTAATTGATTTCTGCGCGGGAGCAACTTATGCCCTTGATGGCAAAATAGAGAAACTTTCTGAGGTGGTATTACTCCTGAGTCCGGCAAATATTGAACTTAGTGTCCAGGATAAGGATAAGTTGTTAGAACGTTTAGGATCGAGGACCGGTAATTAATGAGATTAATAATTTATGATCTACTGCAGCTTTATGTGCTGGTGATCTTTGCGCGCGTGATTTTGAGCTACTTTCCAACTCATTACGGGTCCGGGCTACATAAGGTTATTGCTCTGCTTGACCGCGTAGTTGAACCTGTGGTCGGCAGAGTCCGCAGAGTTTTGCCAAAGACGAGCGTTGGTGGAATGGGCCTTGACTTTTCGCCGATGATTGTGTTGCTTGTTATCGAGCTTATTTTGCTGCCACTTGTGCGCACTTTGCCATGATCTGGAGCTGATAATTTTCATAATCATCTATTTTCCATCGATAGCTGTGAGATTTAGGGATACGATCTAGCTATGGAAATTGATGCCCGGACAATCAGAGAAGTAGAGTTTCGCGAAAAGATTCGCGGTTACAACCCTGATGACGTAGATGATTTTTTGGAGCAGGTGGCGGTTGCATTCGAAGTAATCGAGGATCGACTCCGTAGTGGCCCGGCACAGCCGGCAGCGGTTCAGCCTTCGGCTGTCACACAGGTGGAAACTAGGGAGACGCGGGCTGGCACCTCCATTGTCTCTTCGCCTTTAGACCGTTCAAAAACGGTTTCACCAGCAACTTCTGAATTTGATGCCGATACAATCCAAAGGACTCTCCTGCTAGCGCAGAAGACTGCGGATGCCACGATAAAGGCAGCCGAAGAGCAGGCCGAAATTACTGTAGGCGAAGCCAAGGCTAAGGCTGACGTGCTAATAAGCCAGGCTATGCACAGGGCGCGCGAAATTGTTGATGACGCAGTCAACCAAGCACGTGACGAGGTGCTGGACTTGGCGAAGTCAAAGGACAAACTTCTTTCCGAACTTAATCAACTCAATTCGCGGTTGGCTGGCGCGCGTGATCAGATGAAGCATCTTTTGGAAGGTGTTATGGATCAGATTGAGGGTTCATTTGCGCCCGTGAGTCGAACTACCGAGCTAGCCTCTGCCCAGCCAGCCGATCCCGGTCCGCCTGATCATGCCGAAACGACGTTGTCGTCTTCTGCCCAGCTGTTCAATGAACCCGGTTATGGAAATAGTTCCGGCGTGTTTGACGACGAACTTGAGTAGACGGTTACGGGGATCAAAATTATTTATTAATGTCAGCTATTTGGCTGGTACTGCTTCGGCAAGCACTATCTTGACATCGACAGGGTGATGGATCCCAGGTCACCTATCTGAAGATCAAATACGGATTCGCCGTCCAGGCCATCATTTATGTTTCTGATTTCTAGTTTGCGTGCCAATATTGACGAGGTGATAAGGTCAGCATGAGTGCGCAATGCTCCGGCAATTTTGGACTCGGGGTCATCTTTTAGAACCACGATGACGTCGATTCGGTCAGAGACATGGAAATTGCTGTCTTTGCGGGCATTTTGCGCAAGACGAATGACATCCCGGGCAATTCCCTCGAGTTCTAATTCGAGCGTTATCGAGATGTCCAATATCACCAGGCTCTTATAGTCCGAAAGGACTCTAGCGGACTCAGGCGAATTGGGTTTGATCCTCAACTCGTATTCGCTAGGCAAAAGTTCGATGCCGGCTGCGGTCACCTTTCCGGCTTCGTCTTGGTGCCAGCCACCTGATTTGGAGGCAATGATGACCGATTGGGTTTCCTTGCCGAGTCTTGGTCCGATTGCGCCTGGAATTATTCCAAGTGTCTGCATCGCATATCTGGCAGTGTCAGAAGTCAGGCTTACCTTTTTGACGTTTAGTTCCTCGGCAATCAAATCGAGATAGGGACTGAGTCTCGATGCCTCCTGGGCGGCGACGATCAGTTCCGCCAACGGGAGACGCGCTCTAATGCCCAAGGCTTTTCGAATCGAGTGTGCGTTAGAACAGACCTCTCGTACCAGGTCCATCTCGTAAACTAATTCCGGATCGGCAGGCAGATCATCGCTAGACATCCAATCCGTGAGGTGGACACTCCTCTCACCTGAAAGTCCTTGATAGATTTCTTCAGACAAAAGAGGCAGTAGAGGCGCAGCCAGCCGCATTAGTGCGCTTAGTACCGTGTGAAGGGTGTTGTAGGCATCGAGTTTGTCTTGATTTTGAGCAGGGTCATTGGAAACCTCCCTCCAAAATCGGTCACGCGACCTCCGGATGTACCAGTTGTTCAGCGCATCAAGGTAATTTTCGATGAGTGCCGTGGAGCTGAAAAGATCGTATTGATCCATTTTTTGGGTTACCATCTCAAGCAGCTGGTGTGTTTTGGCCAGAATGTAACGGTCCAGAACGCCGTCGGCAGAATCGATGATCTCACCTTTGATTTGATCGACGTTTCCATAAAGGCCAAGAAAATAATAGGCATTCCATATGGGGTTTATTACCCTTTTCACGGCATCCTGGATTCCGGAACGGTCAACAACGGTGTCGTTGCCCCTTAACACTGAAGATGAAAGCAGGAACCATCTCATGGCATCGGCGCCAATTGTTTCAAATACTTCCCAGGGGTCGGGATAGTTCCCGAGTCTCTTGGATAGCTTTCTACCGTCATTTCCAAGAAGAATTCCATGTGCAATGCAGTTAGAGAAAGGCGGCCGGTCAAAAAGCGCGACTGAAAGGACATGAAGCGTGTAGAACCATCCTCTTGTCTGGCCAATATATTCCACTATGAAGTCAGCTGGGAAATGCGATTCAAAGTTGGTCTTGTTCTCGAACGGATAATGTAGTTGGGCCCAAGGCATGGACCCCGATTCGAACCAGCAGTCCAATACGTCCGATACCCTTCGCATCATGGATTTACCACTCGGGTCGTCAGGGTTGGGTCTCACGAGGACATCGATCTCCGGCCGGTGCAGATCGGTCGGCCTTACGCCGAAGTCTGCCTCCAGTTCGTCGAGTGAGCCGTAGACGTCGATTCTAGGATAGTTTGGATTGTCGCTTTTCCAAACTGGAATTGGGGCACCCCAGAACCTGTTCCTGGTAAGCGACCAGTCACGGGCACCCTCGAGCCATTTTCCAAAAGAGCCGTCCTTGATGTGTTCTGGAACCCAGTTGATCTTTTGATTATTGGACAGGAGCATTTCTTTGATTGCCGTCACATTGACAAACCAGGAACCCACAGCCTTGTAGATCAGGGGCGTGTCCGTACGCCAGCAGTGCGGATAACTGTGTTCATAACCCTCTCGTTTTATCAAATAGCCATTTGTTTTGAGATCGGAGATGATGGCAGGATTTGCCTCGAAAACTTGCATCCCGGCATAGGTGGAAATGATCGGGTCAAAACGGGCTCTGTCATCCACCGGGCATACCGTTTCTATTCCGTTTGCTTCACACAGCTTTTGGTCATCCTCACCAAACCCCGGGGACATATGCACTACTCCGGTGCCCTCGTCGGTGGTTACGAAGTCGCCTTGGAGGATTCGAAAAGCGTTCTTGGCACCCTTATAGAAGTCGAACAGCGGCTGGTATGTTCGTCCGCTCAAATAACTTCCAGGAACCGATTCGATTTTCCTGTACTCTCCAAGCTCATTTGCGTACGTTTGCAGGCGCGAGTCAGCGAGAATTAGCCTTCGTTTGTCTTCGGTCTCAACGAGGGTGTATTCGATTTCCGGACCGACGGCAATTGCCATATTTGAGGGCAATGTCCAAGGTGTTGTTGTCTAAACAACTAATTCAGCTTCTTTATCTACCTCGCGGGGTCCGTTTGAGGGATTCAATTTGAATGCGACGGTGACTGCCGGGTCCGTTCGCATGCGGTAGGAGTCGTCCTGACGGGTTTCAAAGTTAGACAGGGGGGTTTCGCACTCCCAGCAGTAGGGGAGGACCCTGTAACCCTCGTAGATTAAACCTTTTTTGTTCAGCTGTGAAAAAGTCCAAATGACCGATTCCATGAACGAGGTGTCCATTGTCTTGTAATCGTTTTGGAAGTCGACCCATCTGGCTTGCCGGTTGACGTAACGGTGCCAGTCGCTGGTGGTGCGTTGGACCAGGCTTCGGCAGTAATTGTTGAATTTGTCAATTCCGAATTCCTCGACCTCCTGGCGGCCGGTGACCCCTAGCTCCTTTTCAGCCGCCATTTCAGCCGGAAGTCCGTGGCAATCCCAGCCGAATCGTCTTTCAACCCGACGACCGCGCATAGTTTGATACCGGGGGATTGTGTCCTTAACAAATCCGGTAAGCAAATGGCCATAGTGGGGCAAGCCATTTGCAAATGGAGGACCGTCATAGAAGACGAATTCCGTTCCGTCGCTTGGCCTGTGTTCGACAGATGCAAGGAAAGTCCTGTCTTCTTCCCAGTACTTTAGAATCTTCTCTTCGATAGCGGGAAGATTTAGCTGTTGGGAGATGTTTGGATAGGGTACGGCTTTTTTGTTCGAGTTATTAGACGGTTGCAACATACATCCAAACTAGAGGCTGGAGATCACTTGCGATGTTCCTGTGTCGCGCTTTTGAAAGTTTACGCAGCATATCTGTTCGAAGGTGGACGGTTGGCACTCTTGGATCGAATAGTGTAAGGTCGCAGCTTTTTACATTACGGATCAGATTAAAGCTATTGATTTAAAAAATTGAAGTATCTGTACCTATTTAGTTACTTGGTTTCCTTGGAAACTTTATAAAAGTATTGAGTTGACGACGTTGGGAGCTGAAGTGAGTCAAAGTGAAAAAAGTAAGTCAACTACTATTAAAAAGACGCGCAAGGAGTCAACTTCCAAGGGAGATTCTGTGTCGTATGTGGGCTTAGATGACGCGGCTTACGAGAAACTAAGTGCAACCGAGTTTTTAGCTGCTCAAAAAGAACTTCTCATTAACGAGAGGGAGGTCTATATTGGGCAGGCAGAGTCATTGAAGGCCGAGGCTGATTATTTAGCCCAGGAGGCCGAACCTGGCGATGTGCAGTTTGATGAAGAATCTGGCGAAGGTGGTACTACTACGATTGACAGGGAGCGCGATCTCGCGCTAGCTGCCTCCGCACTTGCTGCGGTAGAGGAGATTGACGATTCCCTGAGGAAAATCGAGCACGGCAGCTATGGCAAATGCGAGAATTGTCACCAGGAAATACCCCGGGTCAGATTGCGGGCCCTTCCATTTGCAAGGCTGTGCGTCCAATGTAAAAGCGGTGGGTTATCACGCCGGTAGATTTGTGCGCGATTTCTCAGGGAGAATGATAATGCGGCACTTCAGATCAGCCAGGCTGATTGTGGCTTCAGTTGCTGCGGCAGTTATAATCCTCGATCAAGTCAGCAAAACATGGGCACAACGCGATTTGGCCTCACATTCATTGAAGATAATCGGGCCGATCTCATTTCAGTTGTTTTATAACTCCGGTGCAGCTTTTTCTATTGGTACCGGCAACGCTTTATTCGTCACAATCGTTGAGCTAGCGGTCCTAGTGGGCATAATCATCTATGTCAGACGTGTAAAGTCGAGAGTACTAGCCCTTGGTTTTGGACTGGTAATTGGCGGCGCACTTGGAAATATAGCAGATAGAGTTTTCCGGCATAATCACGGATCTGTAATAGACTTTATACATGCCGCCAGCTTCTGGCCCACCTTCAACCTTGCCGATTCGGCCGTTGTAATCGGTATCGTGGTGATTCTTCTGGGATCGCGGTCAAAGCGAAAACAATTAATTTAAGCCAATTTGGCAGGAGCTCGATATGGTGATTGCTGAAAAAATACCCGAGCCTCTGGTGGGTGAGCGGCTGGATCGTGTCGTATCGATGATCGCTTTTTGCTCCCGCGCCCAGTCGGTCTCTTTGATCGAATCAGGCAAGGTTGAGCTTTCAGGGAAAGTGGTTACATCGAAGAGCTATAAGGTTCAGATGAATCAGAAGATCGTGATTGATGAAGGTCAATTAAATCTGGATTTGGAACTCCAGGCTGACGGGGATGTGGATTTTCGAGTCGTCTGGGAGGATGACGATATTGTAATCGTTGATAAGCCGTCAGGCGTTGTCGTTCATCCAGGTACCGGAAACGAGCGCGGAACGCTTGTGAATGGACTTTTGGCCCGTTATCCCGGTATTTCCACTGTTGGCCAGCCAGAAAGGCCAGGTATTGTACACCGTCTGGACAAAAGCACCTCTGGGCTGATGATTGTCGCAAAGACCGAAAGAGCATTCCAACCTTTGGTCGAGATGATGGCAGGACACTTGGTTACAAGGATGTACGTGGCTCTTGTCTTTGGCAATTTGGAAGCGTCCCGCGGGATAATCGATGCCCCAATTGGAAGGTCGCTAACCCGGTCAACCCAGATGGCCCTCAGCTCATCGGGGAAAGAAGCTATTACCAATTACGAAGTAAAAGCCTGCTTTACCACGCCGGTTAAGGCTAGTCTGGTGGAGTTGCGCCTGGAGACCGGACGAACTCATCAAATCCGGGTTCACATGAGGGCGGTGGGGCACCCTGTCGTGGGTGACGAGGTTTATTCGAAACAGAACTCATGCGGGTTGGAGCGGATCTTTTTACACTCATCTGCACTCAGTTTGATCCATCCGATAACGGGGAAGGAAATTAGTTTCACATCTGAACTTCCGAAGGTGCTTTCAGATTATTTAAAGGCTTTCAACTAAGCGAGGGGACCAGTTGGTCCCCTCGCAAAGGTCTCATTTCGACTAGGCTGCTGGAGATTTAAGCCCAGGGTGATCAGCCAAGCGATCAAGGGCGGCAGCTTCTAGTCTTCGTGCACGGCGAGGCCCGATACCCAATAAGCGTGCTGTTGCTTCAAGAGAAGCTGGACGTTCTCCATCTAATCCAAATCTAAGGATGACGACTGCTCTTTCCAGGGGGTCCAGTTCTTCCACCGCTTTTCTCAGCTGTACGCGAGCTAGAGCCTCATCAACTTCGTCCTCAAAGGAGCCTTCGCTTCCGACGACTAAATCACCAAGTGAGGTTTCGCCTTCGGGTCCAACTGATTGGTCGAGACTGGCAACGACTCTCGCTGCATGCCTTACGTCAGCCAATTGGGCCGCTGACAGGTTTGATGCTTCCGCTATTTCGTACTCAGTTGGAGACCGACCAAGGTCGTTGGCAAGTTCCCTTGCGACGTTGTCGACGCGTCTGGAGCGCTCCGCGGCCTCCATGGGAAGTCGAATGGCCTGGCCATGGTTATGAACGGCCCGCTGCAGGGACTGGCGTACCCACCAGGTGGCATATGTAGAGAACTTGAACCCACGTCTCCAGTCAAACTTTTCGACGGCCCTAATCAGTCCAAATGTACCTTCTTGGATCAGATCGGAAAGTTCCACGCCTCGATCCTGATAACGCCTAGCCCAGTGAACAACCAACCTTAGGTTGGCTGCAACCATTTCTGTTTTGGCTGACTCATCCCCAGAACGAACTTTCTTTGCAAGTTCGACCTGTTCGGCGGGAGAAGGCAATGGGTGACGCGCCAAGTCGTCGAGAAATAGACGCACGGAGTCCGCGCCAAGTCCCGCACTATTTAGTGCCGCCTCGACAATGGCCTCGGCGTTTCCCTTTCGTCTTCTGGTACGCTGCTCAGGTGCTATTTGTGTTTCCTCTTTTCGCTTCGGGGACATAGTCTCTCTCAGATCTCTTTCGTGTCGTTCTCAAAAAACGTGAATGCGTAGTCTACCGCTTTCAATTTATAAATGCTAACAGAAAACTGAAGTTTGTGCAAATATACCTACTAGCTCGACTTTCTCAGTAGGTTCTCATAATAAGAATTCACTGTGACTGTTGCTAACCAATTAATTCGGCAAGCCGTTAAACTTGGCAATGCTATGAAATGATCGGAGGCTTGATGAAACGTTTCATACGTAAAGCCCATAACAAAGTTCTCTATGCAGCTCCTTTGGCCATCGCATCCTCAGCCTTAGCAGTTTCTTTAATTGCCCCCCAGGTTGCGAGGGCTCAAACTTCGAATCTGGCTCCCGTCTCTCCGAACCAGTTGGTGAGTTGGATTCAATCAGATTCCCCACTTCCTTTAACTGGAACAGTTTCAGGCACCACTTCATTCCCAATTCCGTCTGCTTCACTGTTGAATGGATCAAATCCACCGAGTGCACTTAGCGGCTCCACCACTGAGTCATATAATGTCTGGGCCAATGGTGCGGGTTCGTTCCGTTCTCAGCAGGTGACCTCGGGTGGCGAGAAAGACCTTTATGTCAATCCCGGCTCGGTGTGGCTCTGGGACTCTTCAACTCTCACCGCCACCAGCGAGAAGGCCTCGAATGGAGGAACAACGGCATCCTCCGGCTCCAATCCTGCTGCGACTGCAAGCGGGATAATCAACAACCTTTCTGCATATTCCAACATTAGCGTTTCGGGAAGTACCATGGTGGCTGGTAGACCTGCCTATACCCTTTCGATCATTCCCACCGCCACCGATAGCCTGATTGGCTCAATTCAGATAGCAATAGACGGCCAGACGCATGTTCCAGTTCAAGTACAGATATTTCCGAAGGATTCGACTACACCAGCGGCGTCACTCGGTTTTGTGACCCTGACATTTGCGCCACAGTCATCATCCATATTTAGCTTCACACCTCCTATCGGCGCAAAGGTTGTAGATGGGACGTCCACAGCCGGTGCGGGCAGTTTTAGTTCTGGCACCGGCGCCACAGGCGCGAGTAAGATGGTTGGTACGGGTTTCGACTCCGTCGTGGTCGTGACTCCGTCGGCAAAGATGTCGTCAAACCTCGCAAATATCGAGAAGTCGCTTCCGAAGATCGCTACGCCAACTGGTACTTCTGTCTCTCTGTACTCCACCCCGATTTTCCAGGCGATAATACTATCCAATGGAACCATTATCGGTGGAGCGGTGGATACCGCCCGTCTGATACAAGTTGCCTCCGGGCTTTAAATACGGGTGCAACCTGGCCTAGAGTCGGTACAAATCCAGCGCAATGACGAGGACGGTCCTTTGGCGATTGAAACCAAAGGATTGACAAAGTCATTCGGCGGACCCAACGTCGTTAACGACGTATCCTTACAGGTACCTATTGGGTCCATCTACGGATTTTTGGGACCAAATGGCTCAGGGAAGACAACAACAATAAGGATGATCCTTGGTCTGGTCACCCCCGATCGCGGGGAAGTGGCAATCCTCGGCGCCAAAGAGCCACGACTGCGTCAGCTCCAACTTTCGCGATTAGGGGCAGTTGTTGAGGGCCCGGGGTTCTATCCCTATCTGAGCGGCTTCGACAATCTAAAGAGATTTGCGCAGGTAGCCTATCCAGCTCAAAGGAAATTGAATCCTGCCACTGAGAAATTGTCCGTGAAGCAGATTAATGCCGGTCTTGAAAGAGTCGGACTATTAGAGGCTAAGGACAAAAACTTTCGAGCGTATTCATTGGGCATGAAGCAGCGGTTAGCTGTCGCAGCTGCATTGTTGTGGCCGCGCGAATTGCTGGTTTTGGATGAGCCGACTAACGGACTTGATCCTCAGGGGATTGTGGAAGTTCGTGAACTTTTGACTTCACTCAGACAACAGGGGATGACTATTTTCATCTCATCTCATCTCCTCAGTGAGGTGGAAATTACCTGTAGCCACGTTGCGGTGATGAGTGATGGCGCTCTGCTGTTTCAGGGTTCGACAAGGGCATTCAGAGGAACTTTAGGTGACTTATTCGTGTTGGAGACGGAAAATTCTGGACTAGCCAAGTCGATTCTTTTGCAGCTTGGATTCGTTGACCCAGTTTCAATCGAAATCCGGCAAGGCGGATTAAGCGCCAAACTTGTTACTGACAAGATTGAAGAGGTGGTTGCGGCGCTGGTCCATGGTGGAGTTGGAATTCGGGCCGTAAGTAGGAGTTCCCCTTCGCTGGAACAGGCATTCGTCGCCCTGACTGGGAGGAGCGGCCATGCTCGTTAGCGAGTTGTCGCTTCTTCTCAGAAGGCGCCGGACAAAGGTTTTGCTTGCTATGTTGTTTGTTGCCCCATGGCTCATGGGTTTCATAATTTTCCAGTTTGGGGGTGGCAATGGGGGACATGGGCCAGATTTTTTAACCATGGCCACCCACAACGCGGTATTTCTGGTTCTTGCCTCTGTGTCATCTCTTCTGCCTTTGCTTTTTCCCTTGGCAGTTTCTTTGATTGCTTCGGATTCAATCGCCGGCGAGGCGTCACTGGGAACATTGCGCTATTTGCTGATTACTCCTGTTTCCAGGATGAAACTCCTACTTTATAAACTTCTAACTTCATTAATTTTTGTGGTGATAGCCTGTGTCGGAGCTGATATTTCAGGCTTGATAGCCGGAGTGGTGTTCTTTCCGACTGGCAGGGTTGTACTGCTCTCGGGCCAAACGACGTCATTTTCTCACGGAGTGTTACTCGCTTTGCTCGCTTCCATTCTTGTTGCAATGTCGCTTGTTTCGGTGGTTGGGATAGGCCTGGCAATTTCGACATTCACTGACATACCGGTTGGTGCAGCGCTCGGCAGCCTCGGGATGGTGATTTTGTCAGAGATCCTATCCAATATCACTCAGGTGAGAGGGATTTGGCCACTTCTGCCCACCAATTACTGGCTGAGTTTTGCCGATTTATTTCGGAATCCCATACGGTTAGACGTAATCGGTAAGGATTTCATAAATCAAGGGGTCTGGTTGGTATTTGGATTCAGTCTTGCTGCCGCAAGATTTCTAAACAAGGACATAACTTCATGACGAATCGGGAAATCAAGCATTTATCTTGACTAAACTCGGGTCATGGTCAGCTCAAACCACGCATTAGGTAATTTGCCTGCGCTGCCCAATCTACGAGTCGTATTTGAGCTGCTTCAACACAGTAGCTATGGGCGCCCAAGATGATCGGGTTAAGCATTATATTTGCAATTTCGAAATGGTTTTCAACCAGTTGACCAAGTTTGGATAGCAAATCTATTAACAAATTTACATCCAGTTTTGGTACGGTTCCGTATCCGTTGAATATTTTTGATCCTGGTATGGATGCGATCAATTCCTGCGCATCCAGATCGCGCAGAGGAAGCACTCGGGTCGCTTTCGAATCCAAAAGATCCGAAAGGGGACCACCCAGTTGCATAGTCACGAATGGTCCAAAGACCATGTCGTGGACGACAGAGAGTTTTATTTCTGTGGTAAGACGATCGCCGTTATCTTTGGACTTCTTAATTGTGTCGGGCCAATGAATGTCATAAAACCCTAGAATTTCCGAGCTCTGTCTCGTGTCGAGTATCACCTCTCGGGAAATCTGATATTTGAGTCGGACATCACTTGGCAGCTCTTCGGCGTTATTTAAATAATTAGCAATTGCGCTGGTTGCTGATGAACGGTCAATATTTTCGTGAACCAGAAAGTTCCCGGTTGGTTTGATTTTCCATTGGGAATACTCCCACATCCTTCCAAGTGCTTGTGCGGCCAATTCGGGAAAGCTAAAGAGCGGCACCTCGTAATCGCCTTGTTTAAGCGAAGGAATAACCGTTGGAAGCGCCAAAAAGTTAGCCACTACAGTTTTCTCTTTACCCTGCTTCTGGGAACCGCTGACTTTGGTGATTCTTTTCGCTACCTCGGTAGCGTTTGTCACTGCCGCATCAGTTGACTCGATCAGTCCAAACGGCACAGCTGATGATGGTCCGGACCCAAAAGCAGCCTTTTCCCAGGAGATGGTTGGCACATTGAGGGTGAGAACGGAGTCGGTATTTGGATCGGAAAGGACAGTTCTCATGGCTGATTCGTAAAATGTCGGATCTGCATTGGCCGGTAGTTCTATTGGATTGTTGATCTTGGTGCCTTCCGGGAGATCATTCCGCAAATGCTCAATTGTTTTGGGCGCCAAGACCGCAAGTTGAAGTCCGGCTCTTTCAAGTGAATCCTGAGCAATAGATGTCGGACCTCCGGTGTTAGACAAAATTACAACGTTGGGTCCGCGTGGGGGAGGTTGCGTTGCCAGCGCATGGCCAAGGGAAAACAACTCTGACAGGCTGTTTACTCTAAGAACGCCGGTGTGGACAAACATGGCATCGACCGCTTCGTCCACGGTGATCGAATCGATAGGAAGTCGTGATTCCCGAAGCGAGGGAATTCCAAGAATTCCCTCTTTCGTCGACCGAGCATACTGCTCTTCGGTAGCGTTACTTCGTTGAAAAATAGTCATAGTGGGAGGAACAGTCGCAATCCGTTTTGCTTTCACTGCCACTATGGGCTTGTCTTTCGAGAGCCGACGCGCAATTCGTACAAAGGACCTCGGGTTGCCAAAGCTTTCAAGGTAAAGAAGTATGACATCTGTGGCGCTGTCCTGCTCCCAGTAGTGCATCAGGTCGTTTCCGGAAACATCAGCCCGATTGCCCGAGGAAACAAAACTCGCAAGACCTATTCCGCGCCGTCTGGCCTCCTCGACTATTGCAAGTCCCAGCGCCCCCGAGTGTGCTATCAGTGAAGCTCTGCCAGGTAAAAGTCCATGTGGGCCTAGGGTTGCGTTTAATGATATTTTGGGGTCGGTATTGGCAACCCCCATACAGTTCGGGCCAACTAACCTCATACCGTTTTGCCGGGCAAAGCGTACCAGTTCGCGCTCTTTGATTGTGCCGTCGAGACCTGTCTCGGAAAATCCGGAAGAAATGATTACCAGTCCACTTACGCCTTTGTCGGCGGCTTGAGTGACAATGGAGAGCACTTCGTTGGCTGGGACTACGATGATCGCGAGGTCGACTTCGCCAGGTATTTCGTTGAGCGACGAGTACGCTTTGACGCTCGAGACCGAGATGGCATGCTGATTCACCGGATAGACGGCACCGCTAAAACTGCTTTCGAGAATGTTCCTGAACAAGAGGTTGCCGATTGATCCAAAGGTTGTACTGGCCCCAACCACCGCAATTGATTTCGGCGAAAGTATTTTTCCTATTGACTTTGCGACCGCCTGGCGTTCTCTGTCGTGCATTTTCTGGATCGATTCAGGTGTGGGCTGTATGTCAAATACCACTCGTACCACGCCATCCCGATTCGACCGGGAATCTTTGTAGCCAGCGCTTCTAAACACCCGGAGCATCTTCTGATTCGCGGGAAGAGTATCGGCGATGAACCTGGTGATTCCGGCTTCACTCGCACGTGCTGCAAGCATTTCAAGCATTATCGAACCAAGACCGCGACCCTGGTGCGCGTCGCTTACAAGAAAGGCTACTTCGGCTTCAGACCGACCTGGAAGACGTTCGTATCTTGATACAGCGATAATCTCTTCACGAAATACTGCCACGAATGCCATGCGGTCGGAATAATCGACATTCACGAACCTCTGTAACATTGAGTCGCTTAATCTCGGGATAGGTGAAAAGAATCGAAAATAAATTGTCTCTGGCGACAATGAGGCATGTAATTGCTCGATAAGAGCGGCATCACCAGATACAATCGGGCGGATCTTGACTGTTCCACCATCGGACAGTACAACGTCAGTTTCCCATCGGGAGATCAGCTTCTCCGTGTCTTCTCTGGTATGTGGTTCGTGACTAGTGATCTGATGGCTCATCTTCCAAGAAGCCGCTTAGCGAGTCTGAATCGCCGTCGTTACCCTGCGCGCGTTTGACCATATCTTCCAAGGTGAAGGAATTGAGATGTTTTCGCATGTGTTCGCCAACGCTTCCCCACACCGCCAAAAGTACGCACTGACCCTCATGCTCACAGGCTCCATTTTCGTGCGGCAGACCAAAATCCCCCGCTACGATCGGACCGTCGACCGCCGAGACAATCTGTGCGAGTGTTATTTCTGTTGGTTTTCGTGCCAAGACATATCCCCCGCCAACTCCTCTTTTTGATCTCACCAGACCAGCACCTTTCAGCGCAAGAAGGATTTGTTCAAGATAAGGTTGCGGCAAGCCCGTCCTATCTGCGACATCTTTCACAGATGTTGGACCAGGATCATCAGGATGCAAAGCTAAAGATAACAGGGCTCTAGAGGCATAGTCACCTCGTGTCGAGACTTTCACGTTTCCATAGTAGTCACTTGCGATCGTCCTATAGTGGTTAAAGGACCTAATCTCTATTGAGAAGAATCAGACAATGGAATAGATCTAGTGACAGCAACAACTAGCGGGGTTGAATTTGGAATCTAGAAATGATAAAGACACCCCCAGGTTATTCGATAGGCCACCTCTTCCAAACTATTCGGGTGCGGGAATTTCAAATGTAGTTCCGGCGATATTTCTTCATTTGGCCAGGAATCGCGGTTCACTCTTTGGCCGGAGTCTTCGGGAGATCGAGGAAAAGGTGCTGACCATAAACTCTGATATCACCCCGGACCTTGAATCATGGTTTCCATATGAGGCGAACGAGGCTTCGCGGATAGCTTTATTGGTTCTGGACGGTTTGGGATATAGCCAATTGGCGCGATTTTCACGTGAGATGCCGAATTTAGCGGGTTTTTCCATGCAACAGATATCGTCGGTTGCCCCTACCACGACCGCAACTGCATTGACTTCCATCAGCACCGGTGCCACCCCTGCGACCCATGGAATTTTAGGATACCGCATGATGTTTGATAGCGACAAAGTTATCAATACGCTATCTTGGTCGTTTTCAGGATCCTCCGGCCAGACTGCCCCGAATCCCGAGGATGTCCAGCCTACGATGCCATTCTTGAATTTCCGGCCTAAGGTGGTTACCAAAGCTCAGTACCAGAATTCTGGATTTACACGGGCCCATTTGCGTGGAACTCAGATGTTTGATTACCGCCTGCCATCTACAATGGTCGATCATGTTTCTGAGTTACTCAACAAGGATGAGGTATTTGTTTATGCCTATTATGAAGGCATTGACACGGTTGCTCACGAATATGGTCTGGGCGGCTGTTACATCGAAGAGCTACGGGTGGTCGATTACCTGGTAGGCAGGTTGGTGGCCTCGCTTCCGCGGGGCACGTTGTTGTTGGTAACATCCGATCATGGGCAGATTGAGGTTCCGGAGTCTCCAATTGAGCTTGACCCAATGATTCTTGACGGTACGGTGTCCCTTAGTGGCGAGGGCCGATTCCGGTGGCTGCACCTCAAAAACGGCGCCCAGGAAATGGTATTCGAAGCGGCTCGCGAACTCTATATCAATGATGCATGGGTAATGACTAAAGAAGAGTTGATCAGCGGCGGCTATTATGGCTCCTCGGTCAAGAATAGCTTTGAAGACTCGCGTCTCGGTGACGTAGCGTTGATAGCGAAATCCAATGTTGCATTCTACGATCCATTAGATACGGGACCATATAATCTGGTGTGCCGCCATGGGTCCCTTACTCAAGATGAACTTCAAGTTCCCTTGTTAAGCTATCTAGTATAGGTGAGGATCTAGAATCATAGAATATTTAAGTGCCGTGTTGCGAATGAAGGAGGACTATGCCCAGGTCTACAAATGATTCTGAGAAAGTATTGCTGATTCCGGAAGCCCGAATGCTACAGGATGGGGATGCCGAACTTCAGGATCGCGAATCGGTATCTTCTCCTTCAAAGGTTCTTCGCATCGGATCGATGATTAAGACTCTCTTGGATGAGGTTCGTGGAGTTGAGTTGGATGAGGCGAGTCGAAATCGATTGGCCGAGATTTACCATACTTCAATCGATGAGCTGAAGCAGGGGTTGTCACCCGATCTCGGATCTGAGTTGGAGAAACTGAGCTTGCCGTTTTCTGACGATAGGCCGCCATCTGAATCAGAACTTCGCGTGGCCCAGGCACAGTTAGTAGGCTGGTTGGAAGGTCTTTTCCACGGGATCCAGGCAACTCTATTTGCACAACAGAATTCTGCGAGGGCTCAACTCGAAGACATGCGTCGAAAAGGATTGCCGGCCGCAGACGAGAGTGCTGCCCATATGCCCGGAACCTACTTGTAACATTGTTGCAAACGGCGGACGGAAGGAATTGAGTTGAGGGCATCTTTAGGTTGCGATCATGCCGGATATGTACTCAAGGAGTTCTTAAAGGATCAGTTGGTGGCCCTGGGGCATGAAGTCATCGATCATGGTACATATTCTACCGAACCGGTTGATTATCCAGATTTTTGTGCCGCGGCAGCAGCATCGGTGGTTTCAGGTGAAGCTGATTTTGGTATTGTGATTGGCGGGTCAGGCCAGGGAGAGCAGATTTCCGCTAACAAGGTGAACGGAATTCGGGCCGCGCTGTGTGTGAACGAGTACTTGGCGCAGCTTGCCAGAGCGCACAACAATGCCAATGTTATTTCCTTTGGGGCTCGCATTATAGCTCGCGAGTATGCGCTCGAGATCCTGAAAATATTCATGTCAACTCCATTTGAGGGTGGTCGTCACACCGCCAGGTTGGAGAAGATTGCTGAGATCGAGAAGATCCAGCTGGGTAAGGTATAATTGCAACCGAATCGTCCTCGGCATCACGCCCGAAGGTCTGGCCTTCCTTTGGGCTCCACGTTGGTCATGGGCGCCATTATGTTGGCGCTGTTGACGTTGGCTGGCTATATCGTATTGAAGGCGCACGCTTCGTCGGGCCAGTCCACCGGCATCGTATCTACTCCGACGATAGTTCCGATTACCTCAGCTACAACTACCACTACAGCAGCTCCTGTCACCACAACCACTGAGGCAATACCTGAGCCGACTTCGCCTAAATATGCCGTCAGCAGTGCCTCATTCACACTTTCAGAGCCTGGTAAATACCTATGTGCCCCCCACGGGACAGCGGCAGGCTGCGTTGTACGATCTATGCCCTTATATATTTTCTATCCCGCCGCCGGCAGGCCAGGGGAGGTCGTAAATGGTTCCACCCCTGACCGAAAAGGTGGACCTTTCCCATTGGTGGTTTTTGGAGGCGGGTATTTGGAACCAGTTAGCGGGTATTCACTGATTCTGGATTACTGGGCCTCCAGGGGTTACATTGTCGCAGCGCCTCAGTTTCCGCTTTCCCAGACGAATTCGGTGGGTGGTCCGTGGGAGGCTGATATTTTGAACCAGCCGGGAGATTTGTCTGCGGCCATCACCTATATGTTGAATCAAAACCAGATTCGGACATCGGTATTTTATGGGTTGATCAAAAGCCAGGCCATAGCAGTCGCAGGCCAAAGTGATGGCGCAGATGACGCGCTTGCCCTAGGTTACAACACATGTTGCAGGGATACGAGAGTTAGCGCGGTGATTAGCTTGTCTGGCGCTGAACTTAGCTCGTATCCGGGAAAGTATTTTGTTTCTAAAGGGTCGCCGTTGCTGGTGGTGCAGGGCAGTGAAGACCAGATCAACCTGCCATCCGACTCTCAAACTGTGTTTGAGGCCGCCGGACCTCCCAAGTACTATCTGACTTTGATTGGTGCGGATCACCTGGATGGATACGTCAAGGTTGATGCCTATTCCCAGGCAGTCCAGAACGTAACTGGATCGTTTCTGGATTATTATCTCAAGGGCGAGACAGGTGCTCTGAAGACAATGAGTGCAGACGGAAATGTTGCCGGAGTCGACAGTTTGAGCTGATAGGGATTCCTATGCACGATTGGGCTATATCTTTTTGGGCTTCCAAGGGCAGTGGCCTGCGTCTGGGAATAAAAGACCTTATCGACATGGAAGGAACCAAGACTTCAGCCGGTTCCCGGTTGGTTCTCTCAAGGTCGATGCCAGCGGAGAGGGACGCCCTTCTTCTGGCCGGCACGCGATACGAAAATGTGCAAATTGTTGCGAAAACGAATCTAAATGAGCTTGCATTCGGTGCCACCGGCATCAATCCGTGGTTCGGTACCCCAATGAATCCACTCAATCCGAATCTCATACCTGGAGGATCCAGTTCAGGTTCCGCAGCTGGAGTTGCAACAGGTGGACTCGATGTCGCTTTCGGTTCTGACACCGGAGGGTCAATCAGAATTC
>JABEUP010000158.1 GCA_013044365.1 Acidimicrobiaceae bacterium | reverse complement strand
TCCCTGTGCATCAGTAATTTCTTTGGCCGGTCTGGATCGTGGGAGCCGAATCCGTGGGCGAAATCATACGGGGGTATATGGGTCTGGAATACCCAGGCTTCGCCATTATCTACCCGCACGAAACTGTCTCGGAGCTGTGCTTTACCAAGCCTTATCGACTTGATCTCAGATCCCTTAAGTTCGATCCCGGCTTCAAAGGTTTGCACAATTTCGTAATCATGACGCGCTTTTCTGTTCTGCGATACGACTTTTATCCCAGAAGTTGCTGCCGTTTTATTTGGTTTAGATTTTTTGGATACCATTCGTTTCCCATCAAGCTAACCTGCCAAGGGTGCTTACTATTTCGCAAATCTACCTTGACGAGATGATTGCCCATGCAATCCGTGAATATCCGCTTGAAGCATGCGGCCTGATATCAGGTCGAGGTGACCAGGTTAAGGGATTTTACAAGACTCGAAATGATGCCGCATCTGCCCGAATTTACACGGTTAATCCGCTAGACCACCTAAGGGCGGATAGAGATGCCGAAGCAAACGGTAATTCAATCATCGGGGTAATGCATTCTCATACTCATTCCGATGCTTATCCGTCACCAACGGACGTGGCTCAGGCGCCGGATCCCGGCTGGCACTACGTTCTGGTTTCTCTGAAGTACAAAGATCCGGTTCTTCGCTCATTTTGTATCGTCAATGGGAACATAGAGGAAGAGTCTGTTGTTAGGCTTAATTGCTAGAATAGTAATCAACTAAGTCAACTTTCAGGAGGAGCCGTGGCAATAGAAGTTCGCCTACCAACAGTGCTTCGTGCCGCAGCGAGCGGCCAGGCAAGTGTCTCTGTCGAGGGCGAGACCATTGGTGAGATACTGAAAGCTCTCGCTGACAGCTACCCAGGTCTTGGAGCTCAGGTGCTATCCCAAGACGGGTCATTGCATCGCTTTGTAAACGTATATCTGAATGATGATGACGTTAGGTATCTGGAAAAACTGGATACAAAAGTGGTAGAGGGTGACCTAATCTCGATACTTCCCGCCGTTGCGGGCGGTTCTTGGTAGCTTCGTCCGTTTATTCGTCGTAAAAGAATTCTTGTTGTAAATAGAGAAAGAAATTTTGATGGCTGTGTACTCGAGTATTTTGGACTTGATCGGCAATACTCCTATGGTGGATGTAAGCCAGTTCAGTCCCAATCCAAGGGTCCGGATCATAGCGAAACTCGAAGGTCAGAATCCCGGAGGTTCTGTCAAGGACAGAATCGCGGTTGCAATGATCGAAGATGCCGAGAAGTCGGGACTGCTGCAGCCCGGCAAACCTGGACAGACTTTGCTGGAGCCATCCTCCGGCAACACCGGAATTGGGCTTGCCATGTTATGCAAGGTGAAGGGCTATCACCTGAAGATCGTACTTCCATCCAACGTATCTATCGAGCGTAAACAACTTTTAATGGTTTGGGGTGCGGAGATCATCGAATCACCTGGCTCGCAGGGTTCAAACGGTGCTGTCAGGATAGCCAGGGCTATGGCGGAGGAGCATCCTGAGTGGGTATTTCTTTACCAATATGCAAATCCATCCAATCCCAGGGCCCACTACGAGACCACGGGGCCTGAGATTTGGGAGGATGTCCCGGAGCTTACCCACTTCATTGCCGGCCTCGGAACTTCAGGTACCCTGATGGGAGTGGGACGCTACTTGAAGGAGAAAAACTCTAAGGTGCAGGTTTGGGCGATTGAGCCGCCAGCTGGTGAGATGGTGGACGGACTTCGTAACCTCGACGACGGCTACATCCCGCCGATATTTTTGGATAACGACGGCGAGCATCTACTGGACCGCAAGACTGTGGTTGGTCCTAAAGAGTCGATTGAATGGACAAAGAAGCTGACTGAAGCTGGTCTGTTTGTCGGCATCTCGTCGGGAGCGATCATGGCCGGTGCAGTCAAATGTGCTAAAACAATAGACGAGGGCACCATAGTCACCGTTGTGTGCGACGGAGGATGGAAGTACCTTTCCACCGGCGCTTGGACAGACGACATTGATCAGGTTACTGAGCGCGCAAAGAAAATTATTTATTTCTAATTCGTCTTGTTCGGCTTGTTTGTCAAGGGATGCCACTGCATGTGATGGATAGTTTCGCCACTTGCTCGATTCGGTATCTCCTGCGTTGGATAGACTGTGCGGAATGGATCCACGTCCTATCGGAATATTTGACAGCGGTTTTGGTGGCTTGACAATTGTCCGCGCTTTAGTCGATTTGGTTCCTAACGAGTCTCTTGTGTACCTAGGAGATTCTGCGCGGTATCCTTACGGCCCAAGACGGCCTTCGGAAGTTGTAAGTTTTTCTCATCAGATTACCCGGTATTTGATATCCAATTACGACGTTAAGATGGTCATTGTCGCGTGTAACACTGCATCTTCTGTTGCGCTGGACTCGCTTAAAGAGAGGTTTGACCGGCCGATATTGGGTGTGATTGGGCCAGGTGTCCGGTCTGCCGTGGTCGCTTCTCAGTCTGGCCGACTTGGAGTAATAGGGACAGTGGGAACGGTTGCCTCAGGTGCCTATCAACGTGAAATTGAATCTCTGGATC
>JABEUP010000157.1 GCA_013044365.1 Acidimicrobiaceae bacterium | reverse complement strand
GCAATAGACCGGATTCTCCGCTCTGCCTCATTAAGTGCATCCTGGCCTTGCGAAGGTCCAACCCTACGAGCTTGGAGCCTCAAAAGTGAAGAAATCGTCTGAAGATTGTTCTTAACCCTATGGTGAACTTCCCTGATGGTCGCATCCTTGCTCAAAAGCATCCGGTCCCGCCGCCTAAGTTCTGAAATATCGCGTAATAGAACTAGAACCCCTGTAACCTCGCCCTCGTCAAGCAGCGGAATCGCGTGCATCATTAGGGTCACATCTGCCCGTTGTTCAATCTCTTCTATCACCGGCCGATGGCTGGCGTATGCGCGGTCGGGAGCTGAAAATTGCAGACCCGTCTCCCCGAACAAGTCACCCGTCTTTATCAGATGCAGCCCCAAACGATGCATTGCGCTGGCGGCGTTGGGCGACATGAAGAGTATCCTCTTTTGACCGTCCAACACCAGCACCCCGTCTCCAACCCTTGGAGCCTCCTCGACGTCAGTCCCATCAAAGGGAAACTCGCCGTCTGAAATCATCTTTGCAAACTGTTCGAACAGCCGAATGTAGGTTCTCTCAAGCTCGCCATGAACCAATCGGGCACTCGTGATATGACGCCTGTCGATAATCGCGATTACCTTCCCAGCTTTTCGGACGGGAATGCATTGGGAGACAATCCACTCCCCTCCGTCAGGACTTATCGATTCACGAAATACGAGCATCTCGGAAAGATAACCCTGCGCGACAAAAGAAACCTCGTCAGGATTTCCGTTAGTTCCCACGAGATCGGCGGGAATCGAAGTCTGAGCGGTGGCAGGCCGCACCTGGGCCAGGATAATAAACTCTGGAACTCCCGCTTCTTTTGCCTCCTCGGTCTGCTCATTGGATCTCAAAGGTGCATACAGCACAAGATCTGAAAAACAGAGATCCGCTAACATTCCCCAGGAACTCGTGAGGCGTAACAGATGCTCTATTTCGGCGTCATCAAGGTTTGACCTCTTGGCGAGCAGCCCAAAGGTTGACATTCTCCCACCGCGCCTTCCCATATGCCGGTAACGCTATAAGTTAGGCCTACACGTCAACCGGATAGGACTGTCGATTTCTAAAGCCTGAAAGCGAAGTATAGCCAACGGACTTCACATAAGACTTTATCTCCGCTGCCTTAAAAGCAACGTCGGCGAGGCCGTGTGCGTCAGAGGCAGTGGTTATAGGTACCCCATACTCATGAAATTTACGCAATAGATAGGGTGCGGGATATGGCTCTACAACCGGCTTACGCCATCCGGCCGAGGACACCTCGGCTGAGATCCCTGCCTTACTGGCTGACTCCGCCATCCGATCATAAAACTCCTCCGGTACCTTAGGAAAATGACCCGCTACTTTGATCAAGTCCGGATGGGCCAAAACGTCTACCGCTTTGGAGTCAGCCAGTTCCTCCAGCGCAGTCGTATATTGCGACCATGCATTTTCAATACCAAAGTTGTCCCACTCAGCCATGACCGCAGGGTTAGAGACATGATCAAACGGCCATGCGCCCAGCCAGTGAACCGAGCCCAGCAAAACGTCGAAGGGATACCCTGCAAGAAACTCAGACACTTCGTGCATCCTGCCGGGATAGTAATCGACTTCCATCCCCAAAACTATCGGTAGTCCGGCGGCTTTTGCTGCCAGAGCCACCTCTACGTAGACATCAAGGTCAGCACGGGCATGATCCGCCCAGTACTGCTCCATTATGTCTCTAACCGGAGAGTCGGGATACTGCTTGAAAAATCCACCCATTAAGTCATTCACCTGGGCAAAACGAAAAAGGTGTTCGGTAATGGCAATCTCTTTGACCCCGTTTTTTATCGCCAACTCGCAATAGTCATTTAATTGATCAAGCGTGGGATTCTTATCCCGTTTCCCATGAGGCCACAAATGAAGATGGTAATCAAGCACGTTTACATCGTAGAGGATTCGGGTCCGATTGCAAGATGGCCTGCAATTTTCCCCAGCGAAATCAAATCGGATACGTCAAAATTTAGATGTGGCACGAGTGTTATCTGATCCTCATCTATTGGTAGTTTGGCAATTTCATCTGCCTGTTCCATCGCAACGCGAGAAAAGTTCAGGAAACTGTCGGCAACTTCCAGCAAAACCCTCTCCGCAAGCGCATCCAGGCGTGCTGGAGAAACTTCGCTATCTTTGACAAAACTAAGGGATGCCCCCTTTTTCAAAAACTCCAAAGCGATTCGTTCGTAATCATCCTGGACTTTGTGCGCCAAAAGTATTGCCGCGGGATCACGGAAGTATGAAGGAAGCGTTCGATTGACCACCATCTGACCAAGTCGAAGATGTCTGGCCTCAAGTGCAGAAACAAAATATTCCGCTTCTTTCATGGGGACAAATTCCGGAGATGAAACTACAACGAAGGAAGTGGCGTGATTCCCAAGTATTCCCGCCACCGACTTAGCTCGTTCCACAAATCCCCCGTACATGGATTCAAAGAGGAGAAAAAATTCGGCAACATCCGAAAGAAACTGCGCACCCAGTATCTTGTCAGCCACCTGATAAAAAGGCTTGAACACTCCCATGAGAAGCCTGTTTCTAGCTGGGAGAGTAAGCCACTTCAACAATTTCGACGAAAAGAATTCGGCCATCTTGGTTGGTGCGTCGAGAAAATCGATGGCATGGCGCGATGGAGGAGTATCCACCACTATCAAATCGTACTGATTTGACCGGTACAATTCATAGAGTGTCTCCATCGCAATGTAGTCGTGGCTTTGCACGAAGCGGGAAGAGATATTCCGATAGATCTGATTGGACAGGATCTTCTGCCTGATAACCACATCCGGGGCATGTCGATTTATCAGTTCATCCCATGAACTCTTTGCATCCAGCATGGCTACAAAGAGCCGACCGGAGACGTGGTGGCCTACCGCATTGTCCAAATCCGATGCCGAAACTTGGGAACCCTTCGAGGTAAGATCCACCAAACCAAGAGCATCAGCAAGTCGTTTGGCTGGATCCACAGTAATTACAAGTACTTTCTTGCCGGCCAGATCAGCGGCAGCCAAACCAAGCGCGGCGGCGATCGTTGTCTTTCCTACGCCGCCAGATCCAGCGACTATTACAATCTTCGAACGTTCGAGAAGGCTCCCTATCCCTGCCACAGAAGCTCGTCCCACTCGGCAGCCAGGGCTTCCCCAAGGTCTCTGACAAGGCGCATTCCCGAACCAACACCAAACATCAGAGGAAGTAATGCGACTGGGACAGTCCCGGCACTTGCGACAAGACGCTCCACATAGGGAGCGGCGCACCGACGCATTTCCAGGGCCGCGTTAGATCCGCGCAATAGGAGCCCAACGTCATTAGATATCACTCGGTTGAACACCCTTGTGGCTTTGGGATCCTGAAGCGAAATAAAAAATTCTTCTTCAGATTTCGAGAAAAGTTCCGACATCACTTTATTGACTACCAGTGCGCTCAAATGAACATCGGTTTCATTATCGATCCGGTTGGCAAGTTCCAATGCTTCGTTAATTGGGGTCTCAGCAGGCGTTGCAACAACTATCACGGATGTCTGCGAGGAGTCGTAAAGAATGTCTTCCATCCATGCAACCTGGTCCTTTACCATTCCCAACCTGACCAGCTCAGAGATCCCCTTTGGAGATGCCAGCTGAGAAACTATATGTCCCGTTGAAGTGGCATCGACCAGAATCAGATCGTATTTAGCCTCTTTAACCTCGTAGCACAGCTTGCCTACTACCAAGATTTCCTGCACGCCGGGCGCTGCATTGGCCACAAAATCAAATGTCTTGGCCAACGGTCCCAATTTGGCAACCACTGGCAACCTAAGATATATCCGTAGATACTCCCTAAGAGCCTCTTCTGTGTTCATCGACATCAGCAAAAGATTTTCTCTTACCTCTGTCGCCTCGAATCCAATTGGCTCGCTATCGAGAAGGCGCGCCACATCGCCCTTGGCGTCAACCTCACAGATAAGAGTTCGTTTGCCAGCCTTAGCGGCAAGCAAGCCCAGTGCCGCTGTCACAGACGACTTTCCGACACCTCCCTTGCCGGTTATGAACACTAAGGACCGGTCAAGCAAACCTAATGAGTTCGAGCCAGGGCGGGACACAAAAATCTCCTAGGGAGCACCAAAACCTACGCGCCGATCTTCCTTGGTCGCACCGACTTCTATATATGCCAGCTTCGAGGCGAAAACCCCCAGCCTGTGTCCTTTTCTATCCTGAATCCAAACTATCGAAGACCCGGAGGAAATTGACGCCTCGATTGAGGTGATAAATTCTTCCTGCGTAATGCCTTCCGGTAGTTCGAGATCTATTTCTCGCGGCGAATCTGAGATGCCAATGCGAATGTCCACTATCTGCCTCCGCTACAAGTTACTTGACCCCAAGCCTAACGGAAATTTGCGACAATCATTATCTCCTGCTCCAACTAGCTAGTCGAGTAGCTAATCGCACCTCATCGATAGGAGACCGACACACTTGCGAGGTGACGCGGTGGAAGCGATGGCACATTAAACTTCCAACCAAGCAGACGGGACAAGAAGCCCCCTCCGTAAGGACGGGAAGGTTCACGTGAGATCGAAAATATGGCCACCACGCTGATAATCTGCGGATCTCCCTGCAAATAGAGGCTACGTTCCGCTAACTTTTGACTTTGAGCTCCGATCGGTAAACTCTGGCGGGTCCCATGGACTCAACTGCAGTTGCGAGCGTGTCGTAAGCCTTGGACACCTCGGACTCGGGTTCGCTGGCCATAATTGGCACTCCATCGTCCCCACCAGCGCGGATCTCCGGTACAAGTGGAATTTGAGCCAAAAGCGGTACCCCAAGATCGTCCGCAAGAACCTTGCCGCCGCCTTCGCCGAATAACATGTACTTCTTCCCATCATCGCCCACAAACCAAGACATGTTCTCAATCACGCCGCGCAAAGGAAGCTTCAACTGCCTTGCCGCATATGCGCTGCGCTGGGCAACTCTCTGTGCGGCAGGTTGCGGGGTAGTCACAACCAATATTTCTGACTTTGGAAGGTACTGTCCCATCGACAACGCTACATCGCCAGTTCCCGGAGGCATGTCCAGAAGCAAGAAGTCGAGGTCTCCCCAATAAACATCTACCAGAAATTGCTCTAGTGCTTTGTGGAGCATAGGTCCCCTCCAGATGACTGGAGTCTCATCAGAAACGAAGAACCCAACTGAAATGCACCTTACCCCGTAGGCCACCGGAGGCAACATTAAATCATCTACCAGTAGAGGATTGCGGGTAATTCCAAGCATCTTCGGTACTGAGAAACCATACACATCTGCATCCAGAATGCCGACCTCATACCCCTTCTTTGCCAAAGCAATCGCAAGGTTTACCGTGGTGGAGGATTTTCCAACGCCGCCTTTCCCGGAAGATACACCCAGAACTCTGGTCTTTGATCCCGGTTGCATGAACTGATTTGAACGACCCTGCTCGTGTCCAATCGGATTTGCGACAGTTTGAGAGTCTGAATCACTCGCCGGCCTGAGCAGGTTGCGGAGCTTAACCAGTTCCTTGTCCGAAAGTCCCCTCAATTCAACATCGTTCTTACTTGCCAGGTTCGCCTTCGCAAGAGCAGCCAAAACAGCTGACTTGAGAGCATCCTCGTATGGAAGTGGATCTGCGATAACTCCGATTGGAACGACCAATTTCCCACCCCAGGCATTAATCGGTTCCCCAATCAGCCCCAGTTCCACCAGAGGTTTCCTGATTTCAGGTTCCAGAACTCCCCTGAGCGCCTCTGAAACTTCATCCTTGGTGACTGCCACTCTAGTTACCTCCAATTAACTTTATCGGAACCCGTAAACTAGCAGGAAACCTTAGGTATGATTAAATTCTCCTACCGCTATAGAATAAATGTTATGCGGCAAAGCGGACTTGTGACAACTTCAGAAGTAGCTAGTTCAAATATTCGCAACTTTGACTCCGGAAACTCCCCTTCCGTTAGAGGGGCTGAGGAACATCCCCTAGACATGCTCCCAGTGTCACCGCGTAACCTTTCTGACGATCAGTTTTCGGCAACTGTAACTGCAATCGTTTCTGCTTTTGGAGACCCCACAAGGAGAAATATCTACCTTTTCACTCGTGAGTCAAACGGAGTGACGGCATCTGAGGTTGCTACCAGATTCCGCCTCCACCCCAATGTTGCCAGACATCACCTCGACAAACTTGTAGCCGGTGGATATCTTGACGTCTTCATCGATCGGAAGATCACCACCGGAGCGGGGCGGCCCTCCAAACAATACAGAGGATCGAAAAACCCGAGCACCGTTGAAACCGCGCCTCACACCGACGAACTACTCTCATTTCTTCTGACAAGCGCCTTGGAACGACTTCCTGAAGACGAGATCGAGTGCATGGCCAATGAAGTCGGCGAGAAATACGGCAAACTTCTGGCTTCCCACATGACACCAATCGACAGCCAGCTGTCGCTGCATCAGGCAATGCGTGCAATTGCCGATGCCCTCACGGCGCACGGATTCGCCGCTAGGTCTGAAACATCGGGATCGCACCGCGATACCGTAGTTTCAGACTGCTGTCCGTTCGGTTCAATTGCGCTCTCGCACCCGGTATTGTGTGTGGTGGACCGGGGCATCGTAAGGGGAATGCTGACCACGCTATACGGCGGACCTGTGCCAATTAAAATGTCTTCAAAAGCACGGGGCGACGACAATTGTACTGTTTCCGTGTAGTTTAACCAGGCGCACGAAGCACCTTTCTAATCGTCCCAGTATCTCTGTTCTTTCCAGGGATCACCATACATATGATATCCGTTCTGTTCCCAAAAACCTGGCCTGTCGTCGGCCATAAATTCGATTCCCCGCAGCCACTTCGCAGATTTCCAAAAATACAGCCTTGGAACAAAAAACCTAAGCGGATAACCGTGATCAGGCTCTAAAGGCTTGTCGTCGTAGTTGTACGCTAACAGAGCGACGTTATCTCCCAGTAAATCCCGAAGAGGCAAATTGGTCGTAAACCCGTATTCCGAGTGGCACATAATGTGCGTAACGTTTTCATGCACTCCAGCCATTTCATAGACCGCCGAAAATGGCACACCCTTCCACTTGGTGTTGAACTTGGACCACTTCGTTACACAATGGATGTCAACGGTAACCTCATCGGTTGGTAGAGCAATGATCTCGGGCCAGGAGAGTGTAACCGGATTATCCACCAGGCCGGTAACAGAAAAGGTCCATTCTGAGAGGTCCTTGTATCGTGGCACACTTCCGGCATGCAGTACGGGAAACCTATCGGTTTGGTATTGACCCGGCGGGAGTCGGTCTGGGTCTATACCTGACTGCAAAAGCTGGTCCCTGTTTCGATCAAAAAATCCCATAACCAACTTTACCAAGCCGAAAACGCTAAGTAAGTTAACTTAGCTGCGGGGGTATTTGAAGCCCGGCTTGTTTATATGCGTCGATCATTACCGACTTTGTGGCACTTATAAATGAGACACTTGGCTTATCCGCAAGGAAGGCGGAAAACTGGACCGATGCTAGTTTGGGCTCGTGGCGGTCCTGAAACAATATGTAACCAAGAAAAACGTGAGCATCTGGATAACTGGGATCGAGCTTAACTGCCTTTTCCAGGAATTGCTGGCCTTGATTTATCAGAGCCGGATTCTTGTCCTTTTCCCCAGCCTGTCTTAGCAACCATCCCTGGTACGTAAGAGCAACCGGCTGGTTCGGATCAACTTCCAAAACAGATGAAAGCAACTGAAGAGCCTGCACGTCCTGTCCTTGATTTGCAAGAGTCCTCGCCCTGAGGATCGTTTGAGCCTCGTTCCGTGCCTGAACCGCTGATGCCACCAACTGCTTCTGAAGGTTGTCCTGGCTCCTAACAATCCACAATGCCGAACCTACTCCTCCAAGCAGGAGAAGAACCCCGAGATAAAGAACCCAAGATTGCCTGATTGAACCTACGCGCCTGGGTTTACTAATAAAATTGCGCGATTCGGAATATTCACTATCCTTAGAAATGCTCCCCGCCTCAGATTTGTAACCGCTGGCACCACCAGCATCGAATAGGAAACCCATTACTCCAGCTTCGCTCTCTGACCCAGATTCACCTCCTTCCACACCAGGTTGGCCATCAGGTCCCGAAAGCTCGTACCGACGCCTCCGCCGATAACCAAAGAAGCCCATCAATCCCAAAACCACCGCCACGAACACAAACGGAAGCGCAGCGATTATCGTGCCGCCAGAAGAGGCGGGCGGCGACATGAGTATTGTGGGCCCGTAACTAGCCTCAAGAGCATTTATGATAAATCTGTTGCTCTTTCCGGCCTTGACCTGTTGCTCAACGAAGCTTCTGACGGCAAAGGCACCGGCCGTGTTAGAGTCGAGTGAGGAGATTCCATCGCAACTCGGGCACTTGACCTCCGCCTCAATTCGTGTCATCCTTTGCTCAGGAGTTGGATGTGACCCCACAGACAGCAGGGAAATCGCTACCCCAACCACTACAACACCAACTGACAATGCAAGCAGCCAGCTACGCAGCTTCATTCCCCGAATTCTGATAATTAAAGCTCTCTTGGAATATTCGGTCACTGGTCTCTCACCAAAGCTAGTTGATGCCAGCATCTAACAGTAATGCGGGCACTAGAAACCGCTCGATTTTGCTATGGAAATCAGCTGATTAAGAGCTGTTAAATTCACCGGGCCAACGATCTCCGTCAGTATGACCCCATTTGGCGATATCAGATAGGTCTGAGGTGGTTGGGCCACTCCGTAAGACAATGCTATTTGGCCATTGGGGTCGCTCAGCGCCGGGTAGTTGGCGCCATAGCGGCGCAGAAAACTAATAGCGGAAGAGTTTACATCATCAAACACCACCCCTAGGATACTGACGTCCTGACTGCTATTGGAGAACTGGACCAGAGCCTTCTCTTCATCCTGGCAAGGCGTGCACCAAGACGCAAAGAAATTCACAAGTACAAATCGTCCAGAGTAGGATGCAAGCGATACCTTTTTACCATCAAGTGATGTTCCAGCTATTGGCGGAGCGGCCTTGTTGATAAGCGGCGAAGCGACTGTTTGCATGCTCACAGGCTTGCGGGTTGCAAGCAATATAGAAAGTCCAACTACGAACAGCCCCACCACCAAGGCGATAGCTCGAACCGTTTTTCGCGACCGGGTTCGCCCTGCTTTATCCTGGTTATCCAATCCGGCAGCCACCTTCTTCTAGCGGACGACAGGGGCTGATAGGTCGGGATCATCCCGCTTGACCCAGAGCTCCTCCTCCACTGACTCCAATGGTGAAGCGTCCTTCGTTCCAAAAGCAGCAATTGCCGTGCCTACAGCCATGAGACCTCCGGCTATCCAAATCCAAGAGACCAGCGGCTGTATAACGACGCCAAATGTCGCCGGACCGCTGCTGTTCTTAGGGGGTAGGTCGAGCGTGAGATAGACATCATCTAAAAGGCCGGGCCTTACTGCCGGCGTTCCAACAACCTGGGAGTTGTTGCCGAACTGTGACACTTCTGGCGTATACGATGCCGAACCATCGACTGAAATCAGTGCCTGCAGAGAAGTTTTTGCAGGTGTCACCACAGTTTGGATCCCGTGGTAAGTAAACCTATGCCCATCAAAGACTATGCTCTGACCGGGTTTGAGTACCAGTGAGCCACGCTGGCCATACGAAGTTGACGACACCAGGGCAAGGGCTATCATTACCACCGCGATGTGCACCAGCATCCCTCCGTTGGTCCGGGAGAACAGGAATCGAAAAATACCGTCTTTGCGTCTGTTGCTGATAATAGTGTGAACCACCGCCTGGCGTAGTGCCGCAATGCCGGCAAATACGGCCATAGGATAAGCGAATATCAATCCCGGGCCGTGGACCCGGGTGGCAATCTCCACTACAACAGCGACAGCTGCTCCGATGGTTGGCCACAACAGTCGTTTTTGGACCAAAGTGCGGTTTGTCCTCTGCCAGGGTAGTAAAGGCGCAACTCCCATAAAGAACAGGATGGCGATTCCGAGCGGCCCTATAAACGAATCAAAGTATGGGGCGCCAACCGTCACCTGGCTTCCGTTTATTGCTTGGATCAGAAGCGGGAAAGTGGTTCCCAACAATACAACGAAAGCAAAGACTGCGAACAAGATATTGTTTACTAAAAATGCAGTCTCTCGTGACATTGAGGGCACGATCACGCGGGACGAACGTAACCCGTCACCTCGCCATGCGATCAAGATTAGAGCAGCTCCAACAACCAAAAAGAAGAACGCCAGCAGGTACGGGCCAAGTGACGAGTCGGAAAAACTGTGTACTGACTGCAATATCCCGGAGCGGGTAAAGAATGTGCCCAAAATCGTCAGTGAGAACGCGGAAACGATTAGGGAGATATTCCAGACGCGAAGGATACCGCGACGCTGCTGGGCAATTGATGAGTGCAAATACGCCGTTCCGGCGAGCCAGGGAAGCAGTGCTGCATTCTCAACCGGGTCCCAGCCCCAATAGCCTCCCCAGCCAAGCACCTGATAGGACCACCACGCGCCAAGGACAATACCCACGGTGAGAAATCCCCAGGCAATGAGCGACCATCTTCTTGTCTCGGTAACCCAATCTTCCTCCAGCCGGTTCGTAATAAGGCTCGCAAGTGCAAATGCGAACGGAACAGTAAATCCAACAAAGCCAAGATAGAGAAAGGGCGGGTGTATCGCAACAAGCGGATGGTCTTGCAGCAAAGGATTGGGGCCAATTCCATCGGCAGGTATTGCCCCCGAGATTCGAACAAACGGATTAGCAGGGCCCAACATAAGAGCAAAGAAGAACGCTGCCACCAAATTCGTAATCAACAGGGCCCAAGCGGGTAACTCATCGCTTGGACGGCGCCGGGTTCTTATCACTAGTCCTGCTATGTACAAAGTAAGCACCAGACCCCAGAGCAAAATCGATCCCTGCAACGCTGACCACATTCCGGTAATGGTGAAAAGTAGTGGGGTTTCCCTGGAGTTGTTTGATGCCACATAGGCCAAAGAAAAATCGTGAGTCAATAGAGCTCTTTCCATGGCAAAGGTCGCCAGGATAGCCCCTGCCAACAGGACAAAGCTGTAACTTCTCCCATGACGAATAATTCCCGGCCTGTGCTTTACCAGCCCGTATCCCAAAATCACAATGCCAGCGAGCGCACCTACAAAGCCAAGCAATACCCCGGTTTGGCCCAAAACTGCGTTCATAGCTTCTTACCGTTGACGGTGGCAACTCTATTTGGGTGGGCCGCAACGTAGTTGGCGGAGTGTTTAACCATAATTTGGTTAGACAGAAAATAATTCCCGGAGAAGTGGCCGACCAGAACAACGGGAATATTGGGCTGGAATAGCTCGGGCGGATTGGCTGTATCGTGAACTTGCACCGACACATTGCTCGACTCGACTGCAAAGTCAACACCTGTGTTTGTCGTGTGGATGCTCCCCGGCACCACCACCCCTTCAAGCCTGAAAGTGGTGCTCCCGAGTTGAGCACGATCCCGAACCGCACCTGCAGCAGTACGGAAATAAACCAATGAGTTCCCTAAACCCTTGTAAAGAAGAAAACCAATGGCAAAAACCACGATTCCCAAAGCGACCCACGCTCTGCGCGACCTCCGCTTTGAAGGTAGCATCCTCGCCTTAGGTTTGCCCGAGTCGGTCGGCTGATCAGAGCCCATCCCACCTGAAACTGACTGAACCATCTATTCGGTAGGCCTCGATTCATCCTGAGCTTTCTTACCCTGGACCGGCAGGAGCACTTTCTTCAACTTCTTAGACCTGCCCAGTAGAAGCGCCGAATAACCACCCAGCACCCCTAATACCGCTAAATATCCGGCCTCAACATAGCCATTCATATTTGCTCCTCCGAACTCATAGTCAAACCTTGGAATGCCGGTCGATTTGTTCGACATCAGGACTTAACTCGACTTGCATGGATTCCATTCCAGGTTCGTGCAGCCGTTCCTCCAATATCTGGTCTAATTCGATATCTAGGATCTTCTGCTCAAAGCCAGCGATCTGATATCTGTGCATGAGCATCCACGCATATACGAAGGTGAAGGAAATAAATCCTAACAACAAAGTCATGGCCATCTCGCCATGAATCTTGGGACTAAGACTCGGATTGAGCACTGTAGCCCCTTGATGTAAAGTTCTCCACCATACAACGGATTGGTGAACAATCGGGACATCGACAAATGCTATCAGGCCGGCAATCGCCGATCGTACCGCACGTTGGTGGCTGGTGGCAGGAACTCTACGCAGCGCCAGATACCCAAGATAAAGTACAAATAGCAATGCGGTAGTTGTGAGCCTCGCATCCCATGTCCACCAAACTCCCCAGGCGGGTCTCCCCCAAATCGATCCCGTCACCAAAGTCAAAGCGGTAAAAATGACACCCACTTCAGCAGATGAGGCAGCAAGGAGATCCCATTTCATGTTTCTGGTACGCTTCCACAAATATAGAGTGCTTGCAATTGAGGTAATACCGTAGGCAAGGTAGGCGACCCATGCCACAGGAGGGTGGACATAGATCAATCTCACTAGCTGGCCCTGTACTACGTCAGGAGGCGTTATCCAGAGACCAAAAATGACGGTCGCCGCCACCAGCAACAACGAAACAATACCGATCGCTCTTCGCGTCCATTTATACCTCTTGGATTCCATCAAGCCTCCAAAATACTGCCATAAAAAACTGCTCCTAATGCAAGATAGACCACTGAGAAAACAATAAGCAGTCGCAGCCATGGATCTCCCAGCGAAGCTGTGCTTGAGAAGGCATCCTGCCATGACTTGGTTGCTGCCAGTAATACCGGTGACGTAACCGGGATCAACAGCAGTGGCAGCAACGTCTGCTTTGCTCTGGAACCGCTGGCCAGCTGAGAATACATAACTCCTGCTGCAGAAATTCCAACCGTCGCAAAAAATGCTGACAAAAGTACCAAAGGCCATCCGTCTATCGCCGGACCATAAAGAATGACCACCCCAACCAAAAGAACCGCCTCTAATAAAAATAGTTGCACAAATACCGAAGTGACTTTGCCCAGGAAAATTCCACCTGAGTCAACTCCATACACTGCAAGCCCATCACCTGCATTGTCATTAGTCTCGATTGCGACCGCTCTGTCAACGCTGAAGATTGACGAAAACAAAACTGCAAGCCAAAACAGGCCAGGTGCCACCTTCTGCAGTGTCCCTGGTGAAGTGTCAAGGGCAAATGCAAAAACAATCAAGGTTACAAAGGCAAATGGAAGTATTTGATTGAGTGTCACTTTTGACCGAAATTCGATTCTCAAGTCTTTGCCCGCCATTAGTAAGGCATCACGCCACATTGCCGCTCCCTTGCTGGATTGTCATAGTGGAACTTTTTCGGCAACCACTGGCTTGATATCCCTGGTGTCGGTGATTACCTTTCCTCCAGCCAACTCAACAACCCTGGTTGGCATTAGCGAACCGTGAAGGGGCTCATGGGAAACCAGCAGAACTGTAGCCCCGTTCGCAACCGACGAATTAATGGCGGTATCGAGAACTTCACGTGTCCATGAGTCCAACGCAGCATGTGGCTCATCCAGAAGCCATAGTTCAGGCTCGCGTGCCAACAGCGCCGCCAAAGCCACCTTCTTTCTCTGGCCGGCCGACATACTCGATACTCTCAAGTCGGACAGACGTCCGGTCAGTCCCACCGCGGAAAGAGCTGCATCCACCTTGGAAATATTTGACCGAGTTGCTTTAAGCACAAAAGTCACATTCTCTTTTGCCGTCAAATCCTCATATAGAAATGTTTCGTGACCAAGCAAACCAACCCGGTGCCTGGCGTCTGCTGGATTTGAAATCAGGTCAACACCAAGTACCAATGCACTGCCTTTGGTGATACGCAACAGTCCAGCCACTGCCCTAAGAAATGAAGTCTTCCCGGCTCCATTGCGGCCCTTCACCAGAACTACTTCTCCTGGTCCAGTCTCAAAGTCGAGACCAGTCAATATCGGAAAATTACCCGAAACGACAATCACCTTCTTGAAACTAACCAGACTCTGCATTTATACAAATCTATTCGAGACCAAAAATAATCCTTTTTGTCCTAAGGGTGCAGGCATTCCAGATCATTACGGACCATCATTTCAACCAACGAGGGGAACTCAACCTCGGCCTTCCAACCCAGTGCCCGTTGTGCCTTGCCCGAATCCCCAACCAAAAAGTCAACTTCCGCCGGGCGCATAAAAGCTTCATCAACGACCACATATTTTTTCCAGTCCAGCCCGACAACCGAAAATGCAACCTCGCAGAATTCACGCACGGAGTGGGTCTCGCCGGTTGCAATAACATAATCCTCGGCAGTATCTTTCTGGAGCATCATCCACATCGCCTTCACATAATCACCGGCAAAACCCCAGTCCCGCTGGGCGTCGAGATTCCCAAGTGACAAAGTGCTGTCCAGACCCATCTTTATTCTGGCCACTCCGTTCGAAATTTTCCGGGTGACAAACTCGAGTCCACGCCTCGGGGATTCGTGATTAAAGAGGATCCCGGAAATGGCATGCACCCCGTGGCTCTCACGATAATTGACGGTTATCCAGTGACCGTAAACTTTCGCCACGCCGTATGGACTTCTGGGATAAAAAGGCGTCTTTTCCGTTTGTGGCACTTCTAGGACTCTTCCAAACATTTCCGAAGAAGAGGCCTGATAAAACCTAATTTCCGGGTCTACTATTCGAATCGCATCCAAAAGACGCGTGACACCGAGAGCGGTAGTCTCTCCCGTAAATACCGGTTGCGACCACGATGTCTGGACAAAGGACTGGGCCGCCAAATTGTAGACTTCACGGGGTCTGCTCTGTCGCAGAAGGTTTATCATCGAGACCTCATCCAGCAAATCTCCAGTCACGAGAGAAATCTTGTCCTGGATATGAGCTATGCGTTCAAAATTCACGGTCGAGGAACGGCGAATCATACCGAAGACCTCATATCCCTGCGAAAGGAGAAACTCTGCCAAATACGAGCCGTCCTGGCCAGTTATACCCGTAATGAGAGCTCGAGTCTTCGCCACAATTCCCACCCTTTGCATTTTGTCATCGAGGTTTAGTCAGGCAATTCAGCTTAGCCAATCTTGAGATGCCTAACCCAGACTTCACCCAAATTGCTCGTCGGGTAAATGCGTCTGGATCAACCCGGTAAGAAGATCCACCCGAAGCTAAAAATGGCGACTAAGCCAAACACTGGCAGGCAAGATACTGCTTATTAATCTG
>JABEUP010000156.1 GCA_013044365.1 Acidimicrobiaceae bacterium | reverse complement strand
GAACTATTTGCCCTGGTTGGCGACGGTTTTGTCGGTGCTACAGACGCCCTTTTATCCAGTGATCAACTAGCTGCCAGAACTCTTATCGAGAGAGACCGTCTAATCGACGCGTTATATAGGCAGCTCCTCAATACTGCTCAAACCATGCTCAAAGAACAGACGCTCTCCCCACAAGACATCAACTACCTCATCACGGTTCTTCGACTCATCCCCGAACTAGAACGTAGCGGCGACCTCGCAGAGCACATTGCCCAAAGAGCGCTCCTCGGAATAAGCAGCGAGATGACCCCACGGAGCCGAGGAATTATTCAGGAGATGAGCGATGTCGGCACCCGGATGTGGAGACTCGCAACCGATGCATTCTGCGACAAGGACAACGAGTTGGCTAGTACGCTCGACAGTTTGGATGACGAACTCGATGACCTGCATCTATCCCTTATTGCTGAAATAGTGACCGGCACTATGTCGGTCGCTGTGGTCATTGAAATGGCGATGCTGGCAAGGTTTTACGAACGGTTCGGTGATCATGCCGTCAATATCGCAAGGTCATGCGCTCAGTTCTCACAACGCTGACTTCAATTACGCTTCGCTTCCGGGCAATTCGTCCTTCCGGCGCCAACATCTACCCACTTACGATTCGGCAACCGAAAGCCGGACCAGCCGCTGTTTTCAACTCCGTGGAAAATATCGGTATAGAGATAGCCGTTAACGTAATACAGTTTACAGGTAGCCGAAATCCGTTTTGGGGAACATGATGTCTGCAAAAAGAATACTTGTTGGGATCGACGACTCACCGGAGGCACAAAAAGCGCTTGATTTTGCCATTGACCTTGGACAATCACTAAATGCCCAGGTCATTGCCTGCCATGTGATTGGAAAACTTCCACGGACGACGGATGGACGGGTGATCTCTCTGCAAACATACCGCGCTTCAATCATTCGGGCCTTTGAAGAGGAGTGGTGTCGCTCTCTAGATGAGTCAGGTTTGCATACTCAAAAAATTATTGTCGACGGGAACCCGGTGGCATCACTATTAACTATTACAGATGAGGAGAAGGCCGATTTGGTGATCCTTGGATCAAGACGTCACACCCTTGATTCCTACCTAGGTTCCACAAGCCACCAATTAATTGAACATTCACCAGTACCAGTTGTGGTAGTTCCACCAAAATCTAGCTAATATCCAAACATATGGAACGTGAGATCGAGGAATGTTGTCACCACTCCGGACAACATATTACGTCGGTCAGATCAAATTCCAGCAAGGAGAAGGACCATGCAAGTTAGAGCATATAACAAGATCGTCGTTGGTGTTGACGGTTCACCCAGTTCAAATGCGGCACTTGATTGGGCAGCGCAGGAAGCAGAAATCAGAGGAGCCGCACTGGAGCTGATCCATGCCTGGAATTACCCCAATCTTGGCTATGGAGGATATGTGGCCGTTCTGGAGGATTTTGAAAAAGACGCCAGTAACATCCTCAATGACGTTGTGGCCACGGTCCGGGAAGCGCACCCAAATCTAAAGCTGGTCAGCTCGTTACTCCAAGGTCCAACCGCGCAGACGATCATGGAGAGGGCCAAAGAAGCCGACATGGTGGTGGTTGGATCAAGAGGTCGAGGAGGATTCACGGGACTTCTGCTTGGATCTGTTGGCCAACAACTCGTCCACCACTGCCAGATCCCTGTGGTGATCATTCACCTGGCAGAATGAATACCAGGAAACGGCGGCGGACGACGAAGGATGGGATTCATCCAAGCAGAATAACCGCACGACCGCATATCCTCGACCTTCTTCCTCTAGTTGGATTTGAAATTTTCTGCAGGCTCGCTTGCAATAGGACGGAATAATGGATCTAGGCCTAAACGGAAAAAAAGCGCTGGTCACTGGCGGATCTTCTGGTCTTGGTTTCGGCGCAGCAAAATCACTTGTCGCAGAGGGTGCAAGGGTTATCATCGCCTCTCGCTCAGAGGAAAAGCTGAGACAGGCGGCGGCAACTCTTGGTTCGCGGGCCACATACAAAATTGTGGACCTGAGGGATCCCAGTAATGCAAAGACGCTAATCCAAGAGTGCGCTTCCGAACTTGACGGCCTCGATATTCTTATCTGCAACTCCGGCGGACCCAGAGCCGGAGGATTCTATGACGTGGGTATCGAGGATTACCAAAACGCAATCAACTCCAATATGCTCGCGTCTATCGAGCTTTCAATGGCAGCTGTTCCATACATGGAAAGAACAAACTGGGGACGCATAATAGCAATCACCTCACTGTGGGTAAGGCAGCCGTCACCCAACCTGATCCTCTCAAATACCGCACGAACCGGGCTCACCGCCTTCGTAAAAACCATGGCACACGCACTGGCGGCTAAAAATATTACCGCCAACACGATTCAACCAGGTTTTCATCAAACTGACAGACTGAAAGAACTCAACGGCGACAACATGATGGCAGTCGCAAATCAGGTCCCAGCCAAAAGACTTGGCTCTCCGGAAGACTTCGGTGCGGTGATTGCCTTTCTCTGCTCCGAACAGGCAAAATACATCACCGGCGTATCGCTTCCCGTGGATGGTGGAATATACTCCGGCCTAATGTAAATACGGTTAAAAATTAACGATAAGGAGAAGCCTTGATCCGTCATGCAGTCATATTCACCTTCAAGCCAGAAACTGCACCCCAACGCATTTCAGATGCAATAACAAATGCCAAAGAGGTGCTCCCCGGTATTCCCGGGGTACAATCCTTCTCGATTGGAAAAGATCTTGGGCTGCAACCCGGAAAATCAGGGGACCTCGCAGTGGTTGCTGACTTCGCTTCGATTGAAGATATGAAAAACTACCTGAGCGATCCAGTTCACCTTGATTACATAAAAAACAATCTTGCCTCAATCGTCGAAACACGAATCTCGGTTCAGTTCCAACACTAGTTCAACAAAGGTTAAGCAAGATTTCGGTACTGCCCGGATCAACTGAACATATGAATCTGCCTTCACGGGTCATTACCTTGAGAACACCAATAAGCCCGGAGTCTCTTTTGACGGTTACGACATCGGATACGGAAACATTTCGCTCCAGATCACGGCGCCAATCCGCATTACCTTCCCAGATGTTTGAAAGGCTCTCTTGGTCAATAAGCATGCTTGAAATCTTTTCAATCTCAGCCATGAAATCGCTTACGGTTTTCGCCAGGAATAGATTCTCGCAAAGAAAAGGAACTGCCATCTTGCTTGACGACTTGGCTACCCTGGTGGCATCCATGAAACTTCCCGCCACCAGATGAGACAACATAGATCTTTCGTTTGAGCTTCGGACCAGACTAACGAGCGCCGTGGCAATAACATGTTCCAGGTGAGACACCATCGCTACCGAATGATCGTGTGTTTCTGAATCCATAATCCCCACTCGCGCCCCTAACTTAGAGGTCACAAATTGCATTAAACGAATCAGAGAGTCAGCCGAACGGTTTCTCTCCCCAATATCCGGTGTAAGGATCCAGGTTCTGCCCTCAAACAGCCCTTTGCGCGCTCCCGCGAAACCCGACCTGTCGGTGCCAGCCATAGGATGACCACCGATAAATTCAACATCAGTGGGCCATGAGGACTTCAAAGCCCACTCGGCCAAACTGGCTTTCGTTGAGCCAACATCGGTAATTATTTGTTGGGGTCTGAGGTACTCCTTAAGATCCTCCATTACCCCGATAGTTTGGTCAACTGGCACGGCAATAAAAATCAGATCTGACCTACGGGACAGCTCGCTCAGACTCCTACACGGCTCAAACCCGGCCGCTCTACCAAACTCCTGAACCTCGGCGCTACGGGCGTAAAAACTTACCTGCGTATCTCCAACAAGATCGAGAGCGATCGAACCTCCGATCTGACCAAGACCTAGGATTCCGATTGCTGGATGCCCTTGAGATGTCATTCAATGATCCTAGACAGGCGCAACTTTAGGCTGCCGCAGCCTCGATATCTCATCCGGGTTGGCAGAGCTGGCTACACTTCCTAAAGGCAGGAGGGAAGCAGGGGTGGTAACCTCGATCCCCTTCCATCGAGGATACGATCCCAGAAGCTTTACCGAGGCTCCAAAATCCAGCAGATCGCTTATTGCGCCCTGTACCCCGGAATCAGAAATGTGTCCTTCACAGGTTATATGAAATGCGTAATTGCCGATCTTTGCCTGCAACGGCCTTGAGAGAATCGAAGTCATGTTCACATTATTCTTCGCAAAGCGGGCAGCCACCTCAGCCAGAAAACCTACCCTGTCAGCCGAAGGCGTGATTACAACCGAAGTCTTATCGTCGCCACTTCTGGGCGCAACTTCCCGTCCAATCAGCACGTATCTGGTCCTTATATCGGGAGTATCCAAAACTTCAGTGGCATTTATCTCTAAGCCTGCCTTCTGGCCTACGCCGGGGGGAGCCAAAGCAACTACGCCCGTACTGGTCTCCTCTTTCACAATTTTGCACGCTTCCGCAGTTGAGACCGTGTGACGAGTAGCCAACCCTCTCTCTTTAATGAACTGGCTACAAAGATCAAGTATCAGAGGATGCGATACCACGGTGGTTATCACCCCGTCCGGATTTGTCCCGAACGCACAAATGTCCTCCACCAGGACAACCTCTTCACGTATCAACACCGAATCAACTTCGAATATGAGCCTGTCCAGAATAGTAGTGAGCTCCCCATTGGTCGAATCCTCCAATGGAACGATGCCAAAACAGCCGGGCATAAAATTAACCGTCTGAATTATCTCCCTCACGGAAGACATCGGCAAAGGCTCTGGATCGGCGATTGCAGAAAGCAATTCAATTGCACGATGGTCAGATGTGCCAGCAGGTCCTAGATAACAAACAATCACGAATGTGATCCTAGTTACCAAAACAGGGTTGCCCCACAGATTTCAATTCGTATCCCTAGCGAAGAGTCCTCTAAACGTTAGACGTTACTCAACAGGGAGAATTTAGAAATAAATACACGAAGAGTCGTATCCCTTAAGCAAGAGTATCTTTCCCACGCTAGCTTCGGCACTGGATCTGGGAAAGACCCCCGACGCAATTGCCTGGGACAATGCCTGTTTTGCCGCTAAATAGCTTGGGACTTGATTGGGGTTCGAGGAAGCCAGCATAATCATATCGACTCCTGCTACCGCGGCATCCACAACCGCTTTGCCCAGGTCCGGCTGGTACGAGGCAATGGACACCGTTTCCAAAGAATCACTTATAATCAGACCTTTGAAGCCAACTACGTTTCTCAGTACGGCAATCGCCTTTGCGCTTAAAGATGCTGGCACTCCATCGGTCAGTCCTGGAATTGAGGCATTGGAAATCATCACCGCTCTTGCTCCCGGAGCCAATTTTTCGAAAGGAACAAGTCCAGTTTTGATAAGTTGAGCATATTGCAAAGTGTGGGCAGGAGTAAAATCTGTATTACCACTGGCACCGCCGAGGCCTGGAAAATGCTTTAGGACAGATATCACCCCGGCCTTGGCCAAGCCTGTCATATAAGCCTGAGCATATTTGACGGCTACGGACGGATCTGCGGAAAATGACCTGCTGCCGTCTGGATTCGTTTTGGAAGGCCCTGGTCCGGCATCCAAATCAACGACAGGGGCAAGATCCATTGTGACTCCGAGCGACCGCATTGCCTGGCCCACCTTAAAGGTCAAACTCTCAACCTGAGCAGTCGTCATGGACCCAGCCATTGACCTTGGCCAGGGCATCGAACCAACCAAACCAGACAGTCCCTGGATTCCACCCCCTTCCTCATCGGTCATAAACAGCTGTCTCACTCCACCCTTATCCAACTGTTGCATATTCGCGATTTCAGTCTTCAAATCCGGTGACGAAGAGGTGCCTGCCAGTACCACTCCGCCAACCCCACCGCTCACGGCTTGGCTAACATCAGCGATAGTGGCCATTTCCGTAGAAATCGCAAGCATTTGCGCTGCCAATCTCCCATTACTCCACTGCCCGATATCGACAACTGAAGGGCAGGAAATAACTGGCTGAGTACTCGAAGTGGAGGAAGTTGCCGAAGAACTCAATGGAGCGGTAATAGCAGGTCTAGGAGCCAGACGATCCGAGGGAAAGCCAGATGAACCCGAAGAACCACAGCCTGCAAGCCCGGTCATGCAAACGACCAGACCTATTATCCTTGCAACCTTGGTTCTCCTGCACCCAATATTCACTTATGTTTCCCTTTTGGAGATTTTGACCGCACCTAAAGCTCGGCAGGGTTTTCGTATACATTTTGACACTTGCGAGTCAGAAAAGAGCATTCCCGGAACTTTGGTTACAAGGGGACCGTGTTAGAACAGTGGTACCAAATTCTACAGGTTCCTCAACTTCCTTATCCAACAAAATCAGGCGCCAAATTTCGATAGAAACGAAATATAACGGAGTAGCAGCTCATCCTGTGATTTAGAAGTGCGCCGTACGGAATTAAAACTGTGACCCCTTGTGTGTCACGAGGTCAGACTCCTTTCCACTGATGTTCACCCACAACCTTTATTGACTGCTACGAGGGTGTTTTAGTCTGCCGGTGCCCGCCTGTAACCGGGTAAAATCGTTGGCATTGCTTACGAAATTCCTATTCGCAATATCTCGTCCCTGACGATCTCTCAAAATTCTAACCCTTGTATTTTAACAGTATCAACAACGTTGGATGGCTGATTTAGGAGCAGGCTAGTTATAACCGGTTAAAATCACTCATTAACAATGCGCTACTTTGCACAGGGGGCGAAATAGTGAGTGAAGGTGGTTTCCAGAACCGATGTTGACGCGATTGGGTAGAAGCAACGCACAGAGTGTTAGAGGCACCACGTATTATCACGAACGGGGGTCCCGTCGGGTCGGTGTTTACACTATCAGATCGATAACTCCAACACCCTGATAAGCTTCGGACTGCAGACAATCGGTGATAGTGTTTTCTGCGATCTTATGTTGCGATAATCTACCCGAAATTTAGAGGAGGAACTCATGAGCAGAGTAAAGAAGACGATCATTTCACTCGCAATTTGTTCAGCTACCGGTCTGTCTACTGTTGCAATCGCGACCGGTTCAGCTTGGGCAAGCGGGACACCGAGTAGTAGTGGAGCATGCCACGGAGCATTTGCGAATACAAACGGCAACTTCGGTTCCCTAGGTACAACTGGTAGTGCCAGGGACATAGGTGGAGGAGTACCCGCAGGGGCTGGTGCTGCTGGATATGACAACTCACATGTATCGGGAGACTGCACACTACCCAACTAGGACGTGCACTCGGTTGACGTTAGCTGGGAATGACGTCGACCGAGTGTTGTTGTCGAGCCGGGCGCCAGGAAGAATAGGTAACGGACCACAAGATCTATAGCGCTGGGATCGTTGTGCGTATACTTTTCATCCTAGAATTACATACTTGACTTGTTTCCTGGGTATTGCTAGCTACTTTTTGCGTCTCATCAAGTTCCTCTATTTCCCGCTCTTCGTT
>JABEUP010000155.1 GCA_013044365.1 Acidimicrobiaceae bacterium | reverse complement strand
TACCAGGTAACCGATGGCAATTGCCATCATTGCTGGCGCTATCCACCACCTCCTTAGTCGTCTCATGAATGCAAGAACAGCAATCTGGATAGCGACGATGTACGGTGACAGCTCGTGTACTACAACGAGAACTGAATAGACCAACAATAAACCGATTAGCACCTCGGCATCAGAAACAATGCTGATCGGAGGTCCGGAGCGTGGTGCAGAGTCACGATGAGACCCTGTCTCTGTCATGAGGGCACTTGGTGAATGATTTGAAAATCGCGAGCGTATTTTTTGGAACAATTGATAGCTATGGGTGCTTTCCAACCCGTGAAGGGCAAGGGCGAATACCCCCATACTGAGCACAAAGCCAAAAGCCTGCGGGGAGAGATAGTCTTGGGCAATCCAATTCGCACCTGCAAATATGAAAACAGTCAGCCACTGTTCTCTCCAGGTTAAAGCTAAAGCTTTGGCGCGTACAACGTATTTGATGACCAGGCAGAAGAGAGTTTCAAAGAAAAGCTGTGCCCAGGCGGCGTAGGTCAACGGGTTATTTATTCCAGCCACACGGTCGAACCATGCAGCCAGACCAAAGTAGCCCGGCCAGTTTTGGTAAATATCTATACTACTATTCAGATTGCCGTGCAGTTTTATATACTGAACCACGCCAATCTGCTTGTATAGCCACGCATATCGAGGCTCCGCGTAAACAAGAGGTGCAGTTCCGTAAAGCATTAAAAGAAGTGCTGCTACATGGAAAGCCAGTCTCTTGGTTGAAGGTTCAGGGGCAGACAGAAGCATGGCCGCCGAGATTACCAGGAAGACAATTGCCAGTAAATAGACTACTGGCAGCAATGGAACCAGGCCAAATCCGCCAATAATGGATACGTCAATTCCGTTTACACCCATAGCCCAGAAGATTACCGATATAGCAAGGAGCGCGTCCGATACCGTAATGAGCAGATCTGAATGAATCCGGTAAGACAGTTCGGCTTTGCTCTGTCTATTGGCGGCTGATGTACTTGGCAGGACGAACCCGAGGCTTGTGATCATATATTGCGCTCGCTCATCAGACGGTTGGCGCTTCGGCCCCTGATATAGGCGGCAGGACCGGCGGCTATGCCGGCCAGTTCGGCCCACATAAGATCGGTGTTTCTAAGTGTTCCTCCGGTGCCTCGTCTCCACTGACCCATCATATAAAATGCCGCACGTGGCGCACGCCGAAGCAGGACCTTTCGAAATTCTCGATCGTAAAGCTGCTTTAGCAGATATCCACCAAGCCCAACTCCGTATGAACGCATCTGAGTCTTCAAGTCCTGCGGAGCCACTCGGTGACAGTGCCATACGATAGCCGAGGGAGCATATGCCAGCATTCTCCCTGAACGCAGAATGCGCACGAACATGTCCAGATCCTCTCCACCTCCCGCACGCGATCCCGCCCCGAGAGCAACGTCGAAACCGCCCAAACCAAGTACCAGCTTCCGGTCTACGGAAAAGTTAGCCCCAGTCCCGAATTTACCCGCATTATATGGGAATAGAGGTGATTCATTTTTTTTGTGGGCAAGGTCGTAAGTTTTGGACTGCAGCGATGACGACCACGACACGCGGCGGTCAAAGTAGCGCTCCGATTCACTCTCAAGGCTTGCTGGCAGAACCATACCGGTGACACACCCTATTCCAGATCCGCCTCCAAAACCGCGTGCAATTCCAAGCAACCAGGTCGGGTCGGTAACTACGTTCTCGTCGGTGAATGTGACAACTTCCGTCGATGCGGCTGCAAGTCCACAGTTCCGCGCGGCAGAAAGTCCTTTGCGGGGTTCAACCAAATAGCGAAACTTTGGATTACTACCGACTATCGCATCGAAGAGCACTTTGGTGGCATCATTGCTCGGTGCATTGTCAACAACTATAACTTCGTAGGAGTCATAACGGATCGATTGAAGACTCTCAAGGCATCGGGACAAGGATTCGGGACGATTCCTTGTGCAGACCACGACAGTCTGCGGCTTGAGCCATTCATGCTCTGAATAAAGTTTGCAATGGATTTGCGCTGTTGTCCCTTCGCCGGTCAAGCCGTCTTGAAGTGTGATTCCGTCAAACTCCAAGTGCGACCTGATTTCAGAGGCGAGTTGAATCCATACCTGAACCAAGATTTCTTCTAACTGGCCATTACTTGGAACTGGGAGGTTCACGAAGCCGAGGGGATCTCCGTGGAGACGCACGAGTACTCTAATCTTTTTGTGAGTTTCCATTTGCAATGGATAGATGGAGTACAATTGGAACGGCTCAGCTAGTTCAAGTTGACAAACCCAGGTGGGATCATCTCCGTATTTTTCGGGAATGGTATCCAGGTGAGGTCACCTCCCGAAAAATAATACATTTCATGTGCCGGACTGGATAGATTCGAGACACAGCACATGGTCTCTCTTTTTTTGGTGAGCAGCAATTCCATTGTGATCTACTCATAACGCCTTCTCGGGATCTCATAAGAACCTTGGCGCTTTTCCTCATAGCAACTAATTTCAGAAATATTGAGAGGAATTCGGCCAAATAGTCGAATAGTGGATCAAGACCGTTTCGATCGAAAGAACCACTTCGGTGTTTCGAGCTTACCTCTTGGTCCGGGTGCGTTCCGACTTGCAATTTATTTTGATCTTACATTTGTGCAGTACAATCGTATCTTGAAAATAGTTCTGCCATGTCAACCGCTCGCCGAAAGCAGGGGGCCGATCGCATGGCGTCGACCCCGGGCGCTATGTATGGGTTCGTCACACCTTAGGCGGAAAGTTCTGTCTCGTCTGAAGTGCGCTGTATATTCGCGGTTAATTCGTCCATATTCTCCGTAATCTGAAGAGGCGTGCGTAGCTCTCGCATGATGGTCTTAATAACACGAATGCCATCTGGTATGGCACGCAGATTACTTTTTCCGTAAATTCGCTCCCTCTCAAAGCTAGGTACCTCGATTACGGAGAGCCCTAACTTTATCGCCCTGATATTTATGAGTGTCTCAATTTCGAAACCATCCCCGACATGAGCGCCCTCATCCAAACCGAACGCAGGAAGGTAAGAACGCCAAAAAGCGTTATAGCCATAACATAGGTCACTAAAATGCGTGTGGAAGAACAGATTGACTAAGATTGTGAAAAGCCTGTTCCCCCAGCTCCGTATACTGGTAATATCCGAACTTCCGCCACCATCGAGAAACCGCGATCCTTTCGCAAAGTCTGCTTCGCCAGCTGTAAGAGCCGCGACAAAGATCGGAATCTCTTTCGGATCGGATGATCCATCTGCATCGAGCGTCACTATGATATCGCCGGTCGCTTCCGCAAATCCGCACGCAAGCGCATTGCCCTTGCCCTGGTAAGTTTGCTGTACGATACAAACGTCCTTTCTCAACTCTAGCGCAATTTTTACCGTGTCGTCAGTGGAACCCCCATCGACAAGGATAACCTGATGCAGATTTCTGGGCAGGGCAGAGAAGACGGATGGTAGATTACGCGCTTCATTGAGAGCAGGTATAACAACACTCACTGTAGGTATTAATGTTGGTGAATATGCATCGATTTGGTCGACTGAAAAGACCGTCTTGGATTGTTTGCTGTGGCCGAACTTTGTCGTCATGATTTCAACTACTTTCTGCATCAACTGTGCAACGAATTAGATATCCCAGCTCATGCCGGATAACTAAACCCTTACAGAGAACCGAAAATGACCATTTGAGGATGGAACGCCGTCTGGCGTTCCGATCTTCCTGAGTTCGGTGAGAAAGTTTTTATTCCCTGTTCCAGGACGAATCTCATGACCAGGTGCGGTGGTGAAATCACTAACGGTGACATCATGCCCGTGATTTTGCTTTTATGTCTGCTACTGAGCTACTCAAGATCGCAGCAAAGGCGGCACGAGAATCACCAAAGGCGACTGGAAGGAAACTTTAAATAAACTCCATCATTTGTCATGTCGGACCAGTTGGAGAGGAGGCGTCGACTTTGTTTGGCTCATCAACCAAATCGGATAACCACAATAAATATGATGGGTGATTACGCGAGTCCACGATACGCCAAATGGAACCTATGTCAGACTATTCACGTCCAAGTGGGTGCTTCATACCGCAGTCGAAAGCCGCTATTTGCTCAGCTGGGTTGAATCAATGATTCGCTACCGTTCGAACGTGTCCACGAACCCTCGGAGCATCCGGACTCCTGGTTGATACTGAAGACGGTCTTGCCTGACTGGCAACCCCTCTATTATGCGCAGATATTCACCAATCATGTCAGCTCCCGCGGCTATGCACAGTGAAAGTCCGCTCGAATAGGTTGGCTTTACCCCCAGAAATGACACTTTCCCATCTTGCCCAATGAAACCGTGGACTGAAGCAGGACCGTCAAGTTTGAATACGCCAAGCAGGTCCTTCACCTGCTTGGTCAATTCGTCATCGGAAAATGTTTCCAGACCCAAAGAACCTGGAGATCTCGTAACAAGGCGAAACTGTAGAACTGCTCCAAGAAGTTCGCCATTCGGCTGTGCCAAAACGTCGGCGGTAAATTCTGTTCCGCTAAGACGATGTTGAACCACTACCTCTGGAGCGTTGGTGACAGCATACTTAAGCTCATCGAGAGTATCGACTGATCGAACTTCATCCACACCGAGTGCGTAACGGGATTTAACCACCCATGGTCCGTCCACATCGTTCCATGATCCGAGCTCTGTAGGAGGGACGCAAATCCCAGCATCAAGAGCTTTTTGAATAAAACTCCACCGATCCCAAGATGGGTCCAAGGCGCCAGCGCTAGGCAACCATACTTTCAGGCCAAAGATATCCCTCAGATATTCTTTAGCGGCACCAAGTACAATGAATTCTTGCACCACCGTTGGAATGAGAATCTCGGCTTTGGTTCGATCGGCTAATCTTAGTAATTCTGGAAGAAAACGGCGGTCATCCGCAGTCGGCAATACTGCGGCATCATGCGCCAATCGCAAACCCATTCCCAATGGATCCGAATCTGCCGCAATAACCCTGTACCCCAAGGACTTGAGCGCATGGATCATTACTACTCCGACCGGTCGTGCCGCACCTGTTACGAGTACAATCTTGCGGCCCCGGTGAACCGAACCACCAGAATGTGATAATTGATACGAATTAAATTCGGAACTTCTCCCGGCATCCACGAACTCATCAGGAAGCACAAATCTGGACTCCCCAAAGAAATCAGATACTGCAGCTTGGTCGCTCCAATACGGCGCATTAAACACATCTGCAGATTGAGCGGTAAAATACTGAGGCTGACGTGCCGACTCAAACCAAGACTCATCCATGATTGAACCTCCCACTGAGGTATCAACCCCACCATGAGGCGCAGGCTCGGATGCATTGCCCACAGGCGATTCATCCAGCTCCGACGGATTAGTACTATTTTCACTACCGTTACCCGCTGCTTGAGATACCGGCTTCTCTGTTACTTGACTGGCATCTTTAGAAATTCCAATCTCCCCGGAACTGGAGAACTCTCGCAAATATTTTTTTGGATCCGTGCGCTGAGCCGAGAACTCGTTTTCAATAGGATCTTTAATATCAACGACGGAGCCATTCGCATTTGATTCCTGTTCAGCGAGAATCCGTCTCGCCCAGCGATCAAGAAGTTCTTGACGGGGATCTGACCCGGGCTCCCATGGATGGCGGATGAAAGATTCAGCAAGAATAACTTTTACATCTGGATTGTCCTCGACCAGAACACGACCCGCGAGAGCGTCGATATACCAGGAAAAACCGTCTTTTTCGGCCGCCATGACGCTGGAACCGCGAACCTCGGGATCCGGATCATTCAATAAGCGTATTAGCGAACGCCGATATCTCACCCTTTTAAAAGTACCGAAGGTAAGACCGGCGAGCAATAGTAATCCACCTCCAGTTGCAGCTGCTATTTCAACGATTAAATTGCTCGTCATCAGCCCACCATTGTTTTCCGAGTGTCAAATATGCGGAGGGCGGCAAGGCTTCGATGCATGTCAAACCGGAACGTCCTAAACGTACAAGGCTGGGTAACCTGGGTCCCTACCGTGATATCTGGACGAGGAACGATGGCAATTCCACATGTGCGCGCACTACTCACGTGTACTCGTCTTTCCGTAATTCTCGCGAATGAAATACTCAGTCGACCACTACCTTTTCTAAATATTACTACACTGTTGTAATTACCGCACGCAATAAATCCGTAGTATAGCTATGTGGACGAGTTTGCGGAACGTCTGGAAGAAATCGCTGTACCGCAGTTGTGCGCCGACAATAGAGACAAACAAGTTCGGGCTTTTTGGCCGCAGTTGCAAGCGATCACGTTTTTTAACATTTGCTTCCAGGGTATCTGCGGCATTTGCCTGAAATTGGACGAGCTGGGACCTCCAAACTTAGAATTGTGAACGACGACGACCTCTTCGATCCGATCCAGATCGGTTCCCTCAAGACGTATATCTTTCCCCGCCCGCATAAAGGTCGTGGCTAGTAACCTGATGATCGTTTTCACGGCAGCACTTCGTAGCAGGCTGGGGACTGTCTTCTTGGCATACACCATCAGCGCTGTAATATCGGATTTCGGGTAGATGAACGGGGATGCCCGCAAGCGCCTTCGAATGTCACCAACCCAAAGGTTGGGATTTTAGTGTTGGGATCGACACCGGCGATGTTGCGTGGGAAGCCGCGTGCTAATGCCCACCGCCTTATCCACACTGAGTTACCGGATCGGCGTCCCGGCGCTATGCCCATATAAGTGCGGCCTCTACAGTTACCGTTTTGGCACCTACGGCATCGGTATGTGCGTTGAAGCTGGCCATGAGACGGTGCACTTCGTTGAGCCTCTGGCCGATGGCTTGGCCACACTGCGAAGGGCCTCGACGTCGTCTTTCGCGTCCGTACACTGCTTTGCTAGCC
>JABEUP010000154.1 GCA_013044365.1 Acidimicrobiaceae bacterium | reverse complement strand
GAGCCACCATCATTTGCAATATTGAGGCGCTGGTTAGGAATGGTCTGATCGAACCTGCAAATGAAACTCCTGCCAATGCCATCCCAACCGGAATAATAAGAATGAATAATCTGGCAGTTCGTACTCCGGCTAAACGGGAGTTGGTCTCCTCTTTGAGGGCATTCCTTGATCTGATAGTTCCGGAGATAATGGAAAGCTGATTCTCGATTTGCGAACTGGTGGATCCAAGCGTGTCGCAGAGTGCGGCACAGACAAAGCTGGTGACTTCTTCATTGTCCGCCGAACGCCAAAGTGTTTGTACAGCCTTTTGCAAATTGCCTGAGGTCTCAAATTCGCGTCTGCCGTGCTGTATCAGGTCGCCAAAGAATACCGAGGTAATCCCGCTATTTTCGAAGATCACGTATGAGAGCGATCTGGAGGAGCTGAGCATCTTGGCTCTTGTTTGTTCAAGATAACCCGGCCATGATTCGGCCAGTTCCGCTTTCCTGCGTTTCCTTGTACGCGAACAACGCAGGTAGATTCCCAGGGCGGAGACCAGGCCGAATACAACTGCCAGATACCAGACTAATCCAATCAGCCAGATACAAGATGATGAAAACAGTGCTACGGAGACGAAAGTTCGAAGATCGGGTTGAGTGTGGCTAGTTCCGGCGATAACGGCGTAGACGTTACGGATCATCCTCCATGTTTGTTCGGCAACGGCCCTCCTGATCGGCCGCGGTGGTTTTCGCAGCAACCTCGAGCTGGTTCTCAAGGTGGGTAATATAAGTATCGCACCTATGGCTATGAGAACGAATTGTCTCAAATGCTCACCTTCTCGTGGTCATGCGGGGAGTTGGTATTATCGGGAAACTGAGATTGCGGGCGAGTTAGCGTTTCAGCCAGCTCTCTTTGGACTTTGACCTGGCTAAGTCTCAGCGGATTTTGTCCGGAGAACTTGAGACAGTACTCCGCCGGATCGAAAGTAAATATTTCGGTGGTTACGAATCCGAAATCCAGATCATTGGAGCCTTCCTCGATAGCGGTGATCTCCTCAACCACTATCGAATTTCCGATACGTCTAAGCTGGACCACCAGATCGATAGAGTTGGCTATTATCTGGTTTACCGCCCAAATTGGCACGGCTGCGTCGATGGACAACTGCGACAGAAGCCGTAACCGCGAAAGCGCATCCTTGCAACTTGACGCGTGGATGGTACTCATACCCTGTATTCCGGTCGATAGAGACAGCAAAAGCGGCAGGCTTTCGTCGTCCCGTACTTCACCAAGGATCAGAACATCCGAACTCATTCGTAAACTTGCCTTTACCAGGTTGCGGAGGGGAATTTCCGGCCTGCCTGGTCTATCGGATCGCGAATGCAGCTGAACTTTGTCAGGATTGGAGATGTTGATTTCGGGAGTTTCCTCGATAACGATTATCCTCCTGCTGTCTGGCAGGGCGTCGGTCAGCGCGTTGAGCAATGTGGTTTTGCCGCTTCCGGGAGAACCTGAAACCAATACGGTGGTTCCAGATACGATACACCTGAACAGGAAATCGCCAGCCTGGGGTGACAGCGATCCGATGTTGACGAAATCTTCAATATTTTGGAGAGAGTTCTTGGCAAATTTTCTGATTGATACCGCAAATGAGTAGTTTCTAGTGAGTTCGGGGTGAACTATGTGAATTCGGGTCCCATCTGGAAGTTGGGCATCCTGTATTCCCAGGGATGGATCCAACTGGCGGTTGCTGCCCACGGAGGTTTCGAGCATGCGGGCTAATACCCGCTCTAGATGCTGTTCGTCGTGAAAAGATTCATGGTGGCGGTAGGAAGGCCCGTCGTAAGACTTCACAAATATATCTTTTGATCCGTTTATGGATATTTCCCATATCGCAGGATCTTCAAGCAGAGGCTCGACCGGACCAAAACCAATGAGGTTCCTTAGAACGAGTTCGCTAAAGCGGGCTTTGTCATTGATATTCCTTGACGGATGGTCCTGGTTCCATCTGCCGATGAGGTTTACAAGCTCGCCGCGGGCGCTTCTGAGCGAAGACCGAGTATTCAGGTCGGCCTCAGATTTGCGAAGGAATTCCAGAAGCTGGCGTTCAATCAGAGCCGCCGCTCCTGTTGGTTCAGCGGAGTCCTTGGTGTGAAGTGTATTCAATCGATTATCCGAAATTGTCAAACAACAATGGCAACTGTTGTGATTTAGGTATTTCGGAGGAGGCCACAACAAATTATCAACTTGAGTGACTGGAATCAAGGACATTTTCATATTGGATTGTTTGGATAGCACAAGTATTTATTGCGGTGCTTCTTTTAGTCCGGAATGTTTGGAGCTTTTTGGGCCTGTTGCAGACTTCGTGACCTTCGCCGCAGCAAAATTCAAAGTTGGATATGCGGGTGGAGTCCTGTTATGGCATGGGTATTCAACTGCAGCGGGTTGGCATCGCTTTTGTTTGCCCGCTGCATGGGTCTCAGCATTCAGGGGTGAGAAGTAAGTGCACATCGATAAGATTGTCGAAATGCCGGCTTCAGCGGAAACTGAGTCGGCCTGAAAGCCGAAAAACTAGCCGTCAAAGTGTACGATTTCGGTTAGGACATCGATGGGGTGACCATGACTGACAGTGTGCCGGAGGACCCGAGAACAGACGCAGGGCTCCCTGCGCTCGGGAGTTTGGATACCATAACATACCTAAGTGACGAACTAGTCAGGGTTATTGCGCCTAATCCATCTCCGAACACTTTGGATGGCACTAATACCTATATAGTTTTTGACAGTGCAGGCGGCAGCGCGTTAATTATCGATCCCGGGCCGGTTTCTGACACCCATTTTGAGAATGTAAAAAGTGTCTTGGACCAAGCCAAATCAGAAGCTATCGGGATTTTTCTGACCCACCATCACCTGGATCACAGCGAGACGGCAACATTATGGTCGCAAAACCTGGGGGTTGGAGTGAGCGCCTTTCTTGGGCGGCTCGTTTTCGGTGCGGGACGGGTGTTGAGGGACGATGATGTTTTTGAACTGGGCAAAAAGGTGATCAAAGTTGTCGGCACTCCCGGACACGTTAATGATCACTTGGCGTTTCAAACAGATAGTGGACACCTGGTTGCCGGAGATCACATGTTGGGCCGTTCCACCTCGGTAATTGCATACCCAGACGGGGATTTGGAAAAGTATATGTCCTCACTTATTAAAGTCAGGAACCTTGGCAGCCAAATTATCCTGCCTGGGCATGGTCCGGAGATCTCAAAGGAACTTTCAAGCGGCGTCATAGAGTACTACATTGCTCACCGTCACTATCGTCTGGCTCAGATAGTATCGATTCTCGATGATGATGTTCCTCTCCACGTGGATGACCTAACCAGAAAAATCTACGGCCCTGCCTTGCCGGAATCGCTTTTTGGTCCGGCGAAGCAGTCCACCAGGGCATCGCTGACCTATCTAGTTCAAAGAGAAGTAATTGAAGTGGACGAAGACGAACGATACGGCCTCATTTGACCAGCGGCGGTTGAACTCCCAAAGTCTGGCTCGACGATTGGACACCGCCTGCGGCCGTCGGATTTCCAAGCGAAAATGTCCCTTGGAATGCCGGCACGGCGGAACCGGCAACCCGGACGGCAACCAGCGAGCCAGCGGTCTCTGCCTGTGCAATCGCGATGGCTTCAACGGGGTTATTCAACGTAAGCAGAACATTTGCTCCGTTTTGACCCATTTGTCCGAACGCGGAGCCAGACTTGAACACCCCAAGTACCTTTGCGGCTGCGGCTACGACTCTGGAGGTGGCCGAAGAACCGGATCCGATCGTAGAGATAAGTTCGATGTAGTCTCCGGGGTATATCTGATCGAGCGGAGCTTTGGATGACGCAAGTGGAACATTCATTTCCATTCCCTGGTCATTGGACCGGGCGGCATCGCTGAGATCGGAGACCTCGATTAGTTGACCATTTACCAGCGGCTGATTGGTCACCATTTGTGCCAGGTCACCGGCTGTAGCAAATTGGCTGGATATTTGCCGGTTGGAGCTGGAGATTTTAATTTGGTGAATTTGGTTTAGGGAAATTTTCTCGCCTGAGGCGACGGGGGTACTGACTTGGAACACGGTTATTTGACTATGTCTAAGCGAGACTGCCAAAGTCATTAGTGATGTGGCGATGGAAACAGCCAGGAGCAAATAGCCAATTGTGGTCCTGACGATCCTCTTTTTGAAGGTACCAGGTGCCAGCTTACCCTTGGCACCTGCGTGAGACAGAAATGATTGCAATGCCTATCCTCAATATTTTAACTTTAAATAAGTGCGGGTTGAGGGTTCGGCAGAAAGAAAACATATACCAATTGGCGCCAATTTGCAATGGGGAAAACAAGGAATTAACAAAGCCGAAGGAACTTGGAGCGATCGTATGTTTATATTTCGGGGCCAAGTAGACAGGGGAACCGTTTTGCCTATCAGGCCGGGCATCCCGCGGCGAGTAGCATTAATCAAAGACACTTTGTCGATTAAAGAGTATTCTAAGGCTTATGGTCAGAAGCATTAGTGGAGGTCAGTTTTGAAAGGCATTGCCGCTTGACAACATCTCAGGTGCAGATATCTGTTCCTAGCAACTCGTTGATGGTGGGACTTCTTGGTTCCCAGGATGAGCTCCTTAGGTTGGTAGAATCCGAATTTCCAGGTACCGACATTCGCGTTAGAGGAAACGAGATCACAGTTTCGGGTAACGAATCCGAGCGTGTTGCTCAGCTCTTTGAGGAACTTGTCACGCTGCTACAACGGGGGCAAAAGTTGGATACATCCAACTTATCCAGGACTATAGATATGGTACGTTCCGATGAGAAACCTTCTGAAGTTTTGACAACCGAATTGCTCCGTTCCGGAAAAGGAAAGAGTGTAAGGCCTAAAACTGCCGGGCAAAAGCACTACACCGATGCCATTTCGAAAAATCTCATCACCTTTGGAATTGGTCCGGCAGGAACTGGGAAGTCTTATTTGGCCGTCGCTCTTGGTGTCCAGGCTTTGCAGGCGAAACAGGTAAACCGTATCATCCTGACCAGGCCTGCAGTAGAGGCGGGAGAGCGGCTGGGCTTTCTGCCCGGCGACATGATGGCCAAAGTAGATCCCTATCTCAGGCCTTTATATGATGCATTGCATGACATGATGGATTCAGAAACTATTCTCAAGCTTATGGAGCGTGGCACCATAGAAGTGGCGCCATTGGCATTCATGAGAGGGAGAACGCTCAACAATTCCTTCATAATTCTGGATGAGGCTCAAAATACCACTCCGGAGCAGATGAAGATGTTCCTCACCAGGATTGGTTTTGGTTCCAAAGCGGTTATAAACGGCGATGTTACCCAGATCGATCTTCCCGGCGGCAGGTCCGGGTTGGTCGGACTTGAGGAGGTTCTCGTTGGAATCGAAGACCTTGCATTTGTAAGACTGGGCAAGCGGGACGTAGTTCGTCACAAGATCGTGTCTGACATCGTGGCGGCTTATGAGAATGCGACGATGCCCGGCGAACAAAGGGCTAGAGTTGGAACCATCGCCTAACGGGTCAAGATGGGGGTCTCAGGGATTTCGATTTAGTCCCGGTCTGGAGAGTATCTAGTGGCTGTTGAGGTTTTCATTGCCAATGAGCAAAGTGCCTTCCCGGTTGACGAGGACCGCTGGATGCGGTTTTCACTCGGCGTTCTCAAATCCCAAAAAGTGACTGGAAACGCGGAGCTGTCCTTGATATTTGTTGACAGGAGCGCAATTGAAGGCCTAAATGAAAGGTTTATGGGGCAGAGCGGTCCCACAGATGTGCTTTCATTTCCCATTGAAACCGAACCATACACGGGTGGCCGGTCTCCGGATTCCGGTGGCAGCCAGCGGTCTTCAACTCCGGATTCGTATTCCATGCCGTTTTTGCTTGGTGACGTAGTGGTTTGTCCGGAAGTGGCAAATGAAAACGCGGCTGCCCATGCGGGTACAAATTTCCATGACGGTAGCCTTGATGATGAGATGGCCCTACTTATTGTCCACGGAATTTTGCATCTCTTCGGCATGGATCATGAACTCGATGATGAGGCGAGCGTCATGGAGGAGAGGGAGCAGGAGCTACTTCAGCTCCATTACAAAAAGGGTTCGCAACCAGGGGCAATCTAAAACTATATGGATGACATACCTAAACAGACCTTAGAATATTTCAGCGCAGTGACTGCCAGGAGTTTGCCATTCCATTGGACTGGGTATGACACACTCACAATCATAGCCGTGGTTCTGCTCGTGCTGTTGGCCAGCCTTTTGGCCGTAGCGGAGACTTCACTGACCCGAATCACAAGGGTAAAAGCTATGGCATTGGCGGATATGAAGGTGAAGAGAGGTTCGGTTCTTCTCAAGATACTTGAGAACCAGGGAAGTTTTCTTAATCCCGTTCTTTTGGTGGCTGTCTTCTCTCAATTGGTAGCGGCCACAATGGTGGGCGCGTTAGCCGGTCACTTGTTCGGTGCCTTGGGTTTGGCCGTCAGCACTGCATTTGAGGTCGTTGTCATCTTTATCTTGGCGGAGGCGATCCCCAAGAACTGGGCTGTACGAAATCCGGAAAGAGCAGCCCTTTTCGCTGCGCCAATGGTTAGATCCATTATCAGATTTCCGCTGGTGCGTCTTATGTCAAATATTATTCTGGGGCTGACAAATATACTTCTCAGGGGTAAGAGTCTTCCGCTCCTGGGGGCAGTAAGCGAAGAAGAGCTGCTTGCGATGGCTGATGCAGCTTTGGAGGAAGATGTAATTGAAACCGAGGAGCGGGAACTCATTCACTCCATCATCTCCTTTGGAGACACAGTTGCCCGGGAGGTAATGGTTCCAAGAACGGATATGATCGCCGTGGAAGCATCAGCAAGGGTTGACGAGGTACTTCAGGTTGCGCTTGATGCCGGATATTCGAGGATTCCCGTTTACAAAGAGACCATTGACGATGTAATTGGCGTCGTACTGGCTAAGGACCTGATGAGGGCCGACAGAGAGTCGAAATCGAATCAGGAAGTGGTGGGACTTGTCCGTTCGGCCCACTTTGTCCCGGAGACAAAGCCTGTATCAAATCTCCTCCGGGAAATGCAGGCAGGCAAGTTCCATATTGCAATCGTATTTGACGAATACGGCGGCACATCGGGACTGGTTACCCTGGAAGACCTGATCGAGGAATTAGTTGGAGATATCACCGACGAGTTCGACAAAGACGTAGTGGATGTCGAGAAAATTTCCGAAAACGAATATCTCATTGTCGCGTCCAAGAGCCTTGACGAGCTAAATGATCAGCTTGGGATCGAATTGCCCGAGGGTGAATGGGATACAGTCGGAGGCCTGTTTCTCTCTCTGCTCGGACATCTTCCCGCCGAGGGCGAGCAGGTGGATCTCCGTAATTATCGTTTGACTGCGGAAAAGGTTATCAACCGGCGCATCGGAAGAGTTCGTCTGGCAACAATCGAGGAGAAACCCTTCGAGGAAGCTCGATGACAGAGTTCAAATCTGGATTTGTAAGTATCATCGGCCGCCCCAATGTTGGCAAGTCGACTCTTCTTAACGCAATCATCGGGCAAAAGGTTTCCATTGTTTCCGACAAGCCGAGCACCACCCGAAACCAGGTGCGGGGAATTCTCACCGAGAAAAGGGGACAGATAGTTTTTGTCGATACTCCCGGAATTCATAAACCCAGGTCTCTTCTGGGCCAACGTCTAAATGACAGTGCCAACCATGCAATAAGTGAGGTGGATCTGGTTTTAGCTATGGTGGATGCCAGCCAAGATATCGGAAGGGGAGATTCCTTCGTACTCGAAAGAGCGCCAGCTGCCTCTATTGTTGTGGTCAATAAAACCGACCTGGTGGCGGGAAGCGAAATTCTTGCCTGTTTGACCAAACTCGCTAAATTTGACAAATCCAGTTACTATCCGATATCGGCCCAAACCGGCGATGGCGTCAAGGAACTTCTGGACGAGCTGTTCGGCCGGCTGCCACATGGACCAATGTATTATCCTCCTGAAACGCTCACTGATATCTCTGATGCCGACTGGGTTGCAGAATTGGTCAGGGAGCAGTTGCTAATTGTTGCCAGGGAAGAGCTTCCGCACTCTATTGCCTGCAAAGTCACTGAATGGGAGTGGCCTAGGATTCGGTGTGAGATCCACGTGGAAAGGTCCAGTCAGAAGGCGATAGTTATCGGCAAAGGCGGGTTAGTGCTCAAAGAAGTGGGTACCCAGGTCAGAAGGCAACTTCCCGAGGGGGCATTCCTTGAATTATTCGTTAAGGTCAATCCGAGATGGCAGTCGAAGGCTCACTCGCTCGAACGTCTAGGACTTTGATCGTTGCCGAAATTTTCCTTTATGCATGGGTAAGTTTTAGGCCAGACTTTACTGATAATAACTCTTTACCCTTGTTTTGGAGATTTGGGATGTATCGGACCTGTTTTCTGCAATCGTCTTGGGGCTAACCTTTGTGATTATCACGTAGAGCGAATACCATTTCAGATCGGGACGCTTTCGTATTCTTGTTTTATTACTGGCGCTGCACCGCAATTAGTTCGAAGACAATTCTCATTTTTTAATAATTAAGTTGCTAGATTCATTGACGTGGTTAGAGGCGTGGTTTCACAGGATCGGACGTGCCGTGGCTTTTGAGAAATGTTCCCCAGAATTGATCATGAAAAGGCTCGAGGGTGTCTGGCACGGTCAGGGCGGCGGGTCATATCCCGAAATAGGGGAGTTTGACTTTCTTGAAAACATTGAGTTCAAGCGTTCCCCTAAGGGGTTTATGCGCTACTCTCAATCGACGACCTCGCTTCAGGGATCCCCTATGCACCAAGAGCTTGGCTACATGAGGGTTGACGAGCATAGCGGCAGCCTGGAACTGCTTATCGTACAACCGACGGGAATTGCCGAAGTTCTTGTAGGCGAAGTGATGCGTGATGGCGAGGATTTTAGATTCGAGTTGAATTCCAATGCTGTGGCAACGTCGCCTTCTGCGAAAGAGGTGACGAGAACTGGCCGCTATTACTACTTGGAAAACGGTGCGCTGTCGTATCAGCTGCACATGGAAGCTGTAGGGGAAGAGTATCAGCTCCATCTGGAAGCAAGTCTTGTGCGGTCAGAAGGTAATTAGGCGAGTGGGGGAAATGGTTGATTTTGACGCCGACCTCGAATTAGGGGGAATTGATCCTAACCGGATTCCGGTGCACATTGGCTGTGTGATGGACGGCAATGGAAGATGGGCTAAGAAGAGAGGACTGCCGAGAACAGCTGGGCACTCAGCGGGAGAAGAGGCCTTGATGGACACCATCAATGGCGCCTTGGAAATCGGCGTAAAATGGCTCACCGTATACGCTTTTTCCACTGAGAACTGGAAAAGACCGCCGGACGAAGTGCGGTTTTTAATGCGGTTTAACGAATCATTGCTTGTGCGCCGGCGCGATGAATTGCATCAGAAGGGAGTGCGCGTTCGATTCAGCGGCAGGCGGGACTGGAGAGTCCCACGGCAGCTCCTGAAGAGAATTGACGAGACCTCGGAACTCACCCGCGATAACAGGACAATGACTCTCACAATCGCATTCAACTACGGAGGCAGGGCAGAAATTGTCGACGCTGTAGCCTCAATGATTGCGGATGGTATACCTGCGTCGAAGGTGTCAGAGAAGTCTCTTAGATCTCACATGTACTATCCAGACATGCCGGATCCAGACCTTGTGGTTCGCACATCAGGCGAATACAGAATTTCGAATTTCCTATTGTGGGAGCTTGCATATTCCGAACTGGTGTTTTCGGATGTTCTGTGGCCTGACTTCCGCAGGTAT
>JABEUP010000021.1 GCA_013044365.1 Acidimicrobiaceae bacterium | reverse complement strand
GTGAAATTAAGCATCGATGCGCCAGCTGCTTCGAGCCTGCGGGCTTCCCCTATGAATTCCTCCGTCATCTCTGCTGGAATTTCTGACCCTGCTGAAGGAGTAGCGCTGTAGGTAACACCGTAGCGGAGCGCGGTCTGAGGAGTAATGCCAAACTGGGCAATGACCGGAATACCGGCGCGTTGAATCTCAGCGACCGAATCGAGGAAATCCGAGGCCCCGTCCACCTTCACAACATCCACGCCGGCCTCTTTTACAAATCTGATGGCAGCCTTGACTGCGCTTGTGGTACCCTCCTGCAATGGTCCGAACGGGAAGTCACAGCTGACTAAGGCACGTTTGACTCCTCTTCTAACCGCCTGGCAAACCACGATCATTTGGTCCATGGTGATCTCCAGGGGGTGCGATTGACCCCAAAGATTAACACCGACCGTATCGCCAACAGACACCAGATCCACGCCTGCCCGGTCAACAATCCGGGCTATCTGATAATCCCAGGCCACAACTCCAACGATCTTTTCCCCCCGCTGTTTCATTGCCTGCAGCCCAGGGACGGTTACCTTCGAATTCATAAACGTGTCCTTTCGAGATAAGGCTAATTTTGGCGCGTCAAATTCAAGCCCGCATCGCCGTCAAAACTGTCTCCAAGTCGCTCTCGTCACGGGAAACCACCAAGACTCTTGCGTACGGACGAAGTGCGGACACCGTTTGAGGGTTATCTTCACCAAAAACAAGACCGGCGGTGATGATACCACGCACGGCACAAGCGGCGCCTATGGTTGCTGCAGCTTCGGTTCCGGCTTCTGTGGTGGCAACCATTACCACCGAATCCACCCCGGTCAATTCCTCGTTCAATGAAGCAGCCGACCCATCGATCCTGTGCAGGACGACTTCCGCCGGACCGCCTTCCAGCCCTGTTTTATTCCAGGATGTCTCCGCCAAGTAGAAACTCGCGCTGTTCCATGGCAATAGGGAGACCCGGCGCACGATAGCTTCAGCGCCGGAGTCAAGGGCAATGACCCGGACTGCCCGCGCAGGAGCCCGAGGATAGCTGATACGGAATCTTCCCTCGGATGCCGCTGTCGCCTTTGCTGAATCGCTCCGAAGCGTCCAGCTGGTCATATCAGATCGATGCCTGACGCACGCCAGGCTGCACCCTCAATTTATCTGAAACAGATTCGATATAAGCTTCGTTCTTCGGAAGCACGACTGAAGCTGAGCGCACCCGGTGATGAGCAGGATCCACTCCCGGAGGAGTAGCCCCTTGCTCGCGAAGCGCAATTGCCGCCTTGCGTAATTTGGCACGGGCTTTGATTATGCCTATATCCGTTGTGGCCAGTCTTTCCTTAGTGCGGTCAACAATGGGCCCCATGCTCTCCTGAAGCGAAGCGTCCTGCAGCGCAATCCCTTCTACCCCAGAGTAGGTCTCGCCGCGCTTTTGGGCCGCCCGGTCCATTAAGTAGTCGTTGTCTTTGTTGATAACCGGCCGGTAGGTACCGGGAATATTCTTGCTATGAACGCCAAAACCATCGATCATTGCCTGTCGCTCAGCTTGAGTCAAATCCCGAACCGGCTGATAATCGAAAGTGTAGACCCAACAATTCTCATCGTCGATTGGAATCCAGAAGTGGCCGTGCAGCGGGTGGTCAGCCCGAGGCGGAACCATGGTGAAGCTGGGTAATACCCAGGGAGTAATACGCCAATAGTATTTGTCTTCCTCGGCGTTTCGCCGCGCTCCGATGTAGAGTCCGCCATCGCTATCCACCACCTCAAAAAATGGCTTGAGGTCGCCCAGATTGTACTTGTTGCCTTGCGACCCCTTGAACAACGGGTCATTGTTCAAACCGCTCGCATGCAAAAATGAGACGTGGCTTGAGTCGATCCCGCCCTCTAAAGCCTGTAGCCAGTTCGACTCTTGCAGACGCTTAGAGGTGAAAGTTTGCGATGCTGGAACGTGGCAGAACTCATACTCTGGCAGCGGCGGAGTCTTCTCTGCGTCTCCCATGTAAGTCCAAAGAATGTCTCCCACCTTAACCAGCGGATACGACTTAAGTTTCACATTTGCACAGAAACTGCTGTTAGAGGCCTCCGAAGGCACTTCCACGCACTGGCCGTTAACGTCATACTTCCATCCGTGGTAAGCGCAACGAAGACCACTTTCCTCGTTCCTTCCAAACCACAGTGATACCCCACGATGCGCACAAAACTCATCTATCAGGCCTAGGCGACCTTCAGAGTCTCTAAATGCAATCAACCGCTCCGACAAGATCTTTACCCGAACTGGTGCGCAGTCATTCTCCGGCAGTTCCTCGGCGAGCAGAACAGGATTCCAGTACTGGCGGAATAAATCACCCATAATAGTTCCTGGACCTGTTTGGGTAAGAAGCTCATTGATGTCCTGTCGAAGCATTCTTAGTTCCTTTCAGCCGAATCACAAAGAATCGAACATGGAAAACAAACGTCAATAATTATACCATTCAGCACAAATTCCCACTTGCCTAATTGTGCGTCCAATTTAATGCTGTAATTCCAGCTGTGCAGGCTGGGTCGAACTGCCAGCATGTTGTCTAGGAACTGCAAACACGGCTCTTAGCCGGATTATCCCAAGCCGAGGCAATTCGATACAGGCAAGCGACAAACAAAGAGAACCGAGCACAGACAAAGGGCCCGCCTTGAGCACGAATGCTCTTTACTTTTACCCGTCTTACCTTCTATTCTAACCAGACACAAATTATGTTAACCCTGTAATTCCGGCGCCCCAGCGCAATCATGGGCACCGAGGGCCCTACTACAGGCCCTTGGCTTTAAGCTGTGCATCCAAACGCGGATAGACACGCCGCACATTCGACTCAAAAATGCGTCGTGAGTCCTCCTCGGATAGATTCAGAGCATCGACATACTTCTTTGTATCGTCCCAGAAATTCCCCGTTGACGGATCTACCACATTTGGTACCGCGCCCAGCATCTCTGAAGCAAACAGGATGTTCTCCGAATCAACTACCCTGCGGAGAAGATCGATGCCAGCCTGGTGATAAACGCAGGTATCAAAGAAAACATTGTGCATGACGTGCTCCGACAGTGGCGGACGCTTGAGCCTGGTAGAAAGACCCTCGAACCGTCCCCAGTGATAAGGAACAGCTCCCCCGCCATGTGGAATCACGAACCGCAACGTCGGAAATCGCGAAAAAAGATCACCCTCGATAAACTGCATGAACGCGGTAGTGTCGGCATTGAGATAGTGGGCTCCCAAAGCATGGAAATTCACATTGCACGAGCCCGAAACATGGATCATTGCCGGAACGTCCAGCTCCACCATCACCTCGTACAACGGAAACCAATACTCGTCATAAAGCGGCTTTGAGTTCCAGAATCCACCCGAGGGATCGGGATTGAGATTGCAGCCCACGAAACCAAGCTCCTCAACGCATCGGCGGAGTTCGCCAATTGAATTATCAAGTGATCCGTTCGGAGTCTGAGGCAGCTGACAAACGGCTGCGAAGTTGTCGGGGAACATCGTTACAACCCGAAATATCAGGTCGTTGTTCGAGCCCGCCCAGGCTTTCGCCGTCGCCGGATCGTCTACATGATGTGCCATCGCGGATGCCTTCGGAGAGAAGATCATCATGTCGCCGCCCCGCTCGCGCAGCAGTCTCAATTGGTTGTACTCGATACTTCTCCGTATAGC
>JABEUP010000153.1 GCA_013044365.1 Acidimicrobiaceae bacterium | reverse complement strand
CTCCGAAAGCGCCTCCTTGGAATTCCGAAAATCCTGCTGATAGGTGTTTCTATTGCCACCCCCAACTATTGTGACATCCACTGCATCCCTAAATGGCCCATAAAAAGCCGAGCCGTATTTGGCAGAGTAGGCTATTATCCCTACATTTTCGTATCCTTCGCCATCGAGTGCATTCCTTATGACACCAACTTGTCCGTCCATCATCCCCGACGGACCAACAAGATCTACCCCGGCATTTGCCTGGGCGATTGCCACCCTGGCATACAACTCTAAGGTCGCGTCATTTTCGACATCGCCGGAAACATTCAAAACTCCGCAGTGACCGCTTGAAGTGTATTCATCCAGGCAAAGATCGGCCATAACAACGAGGTCATCCCCGAGGTTCGATTTGATTTCAGATATAGCAATCTGTGCTATTCCGTTTGGATCCCATGCGGATGAACCAAATTCATCCTTATTATTGGGGATACCAAAGATGATCACCCCGGGTATGCCCTGATTGGTCATTTGTCTGCAGAACTGCGTAGCGGAACTTACACTGTGTTGGAACACACCAGGCAAAGAGGGTATTTCAACTGGCGAATCAATTCCCTCACGAACAAATATGGGAGTGATCAGATCATCAACCCTAAGACTCGACTCCGCCACCAGGCGGCGAAGCGCAGAGGTTCTCCTTAGACGTCTATGGCGCTGTACTGGAAAGCTCACAGTTCCAGATTATGTCATTTTCAACCTTTGCAGCACTGAAGTTACATGACAAGTGCCAAAGCCGATGATATGACCGGTTAGCCGAAGCGAAACACCAGATGACAGCCGACCCTTCAAATAAACCGCTCCGGGCACGGCGGGACATTGATGTTAGAGACTGGTCTATCGGAAATGTTGCCAACTGAATAATTTTCTATCGGTGTCGATATGCCCGGACGACAGTGGAATTTAGTAATACCATCACAAGAACCGGCAGTATCAGCGGCGTTGAAAACCCTGGCGCGTGCGTATGGAGCAAAAACTCAACGACTGCCAGGATCATCAAGGTACCAATGAAGAGTTCAGGCGTGTCTCCGATGAAGAATTCCCACCAGAACTTTAGAAATGCCTCTCCAAACCGCGCTGGCAGAACCTTATTAGATTCCAAAATAACTGGATTCTTGCCTGCAGATGAGGCCTTACTTGCCAACACCGATGACCCGGCAACCTTCGCGTCGTCCGCCAAAGACCGGGCCTTTGCCAGGCTGAGCAGTATTTTAACTAGTACGAAAGTCACCACACCATAGGCAAGAACCAGTATCGGGATCATCAGATCTGACCCCGGCCAATCCACACCCATACCCTCACCACCCCAGAAGGTACCAAAGCTGACTAGCATCAGACCGACCATCAGTTTCATAGCGTTTTCCGGTACACCGGAAAGCTGGCGGGAGACCACGACCCCAACCAACGCCACCGCCACAAAGGCAACCAAGGCTGACACGACAGCCAGCCCCAGATCATGCGCCGAAGACCCCAGTGTCAAAACGATAACGATCACCTCTAAGCCCTCAATAAATACCCCCTTGAAGGCAAGAGTAAATCCCTGCATGTCGCGCTGCGTTAATTTTGGATTGGTAGCGAGTTTTGTGACAGTAGATCTGTAAACCAGGTCCTCGTTCCTCTTTTCCTTTAGCCCGCTGGCTCTCAATACGGCTTTTCGCAGCCACTGAAGACCGAAGATCAGCAAAACTCCGCCCACAACAGAACGCAAAAGGTTGATAGGAACATATTTCACCAGAGCAGGACCGAAGGCCAGAACAATCGCTGCCAGTACGCAGAGAGCTACCAGAACGCCCTCCAGCGCAGACTTCCAACCACGAGTTACTCCGACTGCCAGAACAATTGTCAGGGCCTCAATCATCTCCACCGCCGAGGCAAGGAAAACTGCAACTGCCAGTACCACTTCGCTGCTACTCACCCGGATCCTCCCTAAATCGTCACCAACTGTCATCCAACGAGACCAAACTTCTGGATAAAAACCGCAACAGACCGGGCAAACTAAGGGCATCCGGTTTTTGATTGTCTGCCAATATCCACCATATTTTGTTCCAGACACGCCTTTATAACTGTTGAACCGCACAAACCGCAACCTGGGTCGAATCATTAATTGAGAGCTGGCGGGCTTGGCTTGGTCGATGACAATTATGGCGAGAGGGACGCCACAAGCACCTCCAATAGGCCGTCTATATTGTGGGTATCAGCCATCACTGAATTAGATACTCCGAACTCCTCCAAAGTCTTTCGGGTGACGGGACCAATCGAAATCACACGGGCAGGCAGAGCCATAACGCCAAATCTGCTCAAAAAGTTGGATACCGTTGAAGACGAAGTAAACGTGATAGCGTCACTTGCCGCTATTTGATCTGCCAGCGTCTCGTCCATCACCGGAATCTCGGTCCTGTAGGCCTCAACAACATCAACATTCCAACCCATTTTGGCCAGTTCAACTGGTAGCAAGTCTCTCGCCATCTCTGCACGGGGCAGAAGTATCTTGCCGCAACCCTCGGGGAACTCAGCAACAAAGGTCTCAGCCACGAAACTTGATGGTACGAAGTCCGCCACAATATTAAATCTTGCAATTTCCCTGGCAGTGGCGTCGCCGATTGCAGCCACTTTGACCCCTGCCAAGTCTCGCGTATCACGCAGCAAATCAAAGAATAGAGGTACAGAATTTGCGGAAGTGAAAATTAACCACTTATAGCCTGAAATATCCCGTGCAGCCCGGGCGAGCGCTTGGTAATTGTCCGCTGGAGGACCGATTTGTATCGCAGGGATCGAAAGCACCTGCCCACCAAGATCGCGAATGGCTTTTATCAATTTGCGTGACTGTGTCTTGGCCCGGGTAACTACAATCTTCTTTCCAAGCAGCGGCCTTTTTTCAAACCAGGCAAGATCAAGTCCGGCTACTGCCCCGATCACAATCACAGATGGGGACAGGATCTCCGCCTCCCCCAGAGATTGCAAATTGGTCCTGACACTGACCTGGTCACTCCGAGTGCCCCATCGGACCGCCGCAACTGGAGTGTAAGGGCTTAGACCTCCGCTAATAAGCTTTTCGGAAATTTCAGCACGATGAGCCACCCCCATTAGGACAACAATGGTTCCTCCGAGTTTGGCTAGCGATTCCCAATCGACCTGATCGGTGGCACTCCCATGGCGATGCCCAGTGACAACTGTGAAAGATGTTGAAAGTCCCCTATGGGTTACAGGAACACCAGCATAAGCGGGAACCGCAATCGATGATGAAATCCCGGGTACAACTTCGAAAGAAATACCAGCCTCAATCAGCGCCAATGCTTCCTCGCCGCCTCGACCGAACACAAAGGGATCGCCCCCCTTCAAGCGTACTACCGTCTTTGCTCTTGCTGCGCTGCGAATCAGTACCTCGTTTATTTCATTCTGCGGAACTGGACGGCCGGGACGTTTACCAACGTCGATGAGCTCCGCCTCCGGTCTGCAAAATTCAAGCAAAGAGTCGTCCGACAGGTAATCAAAAACGACAATATCAGCCAGATTCAGCAGCTCTTTCCCACGTACGGTGAGCAACCCGGGATCGCCCGGGCCAGCTCCCACCAGGTAAACGGTTCCCGAATCTTCAGCCATGATTCTTGCAGCGATTCGCCTGATCCAGTAGATCCGAGCCACCCTTGGTCATTAACTCCTGACCAAGTCTTGATCCAAGCTCCACCGGATCCGAGCCACTGCCGCTAACACGAATAATATTTGAACCATCCATTGAACCAATGAATCCGATCAAATCTATTCGTCCGGAATTTTCATCAGTTTTGCCGAACGCGCCAACCGGGAGTGAACATCCGCTTCCTACCTGGCTAAGCAGGCTGCGCTCAGACTGAACTGCCAACCTGGTAGCCAAATCGTCAATTTCCATCAGTAAAGCTTTTACGCGGTCATCTTCAGATCTGCACTCAGCCGCCAGTGCGCCTTGGCCAACCTGCGGCACCAACTGTGTTGGCTCAAAAACCTCGGCGACCAGATCCAAACGGCCCAGTCTTTCGAGCGCTGCATAGGCAACCATTACTGCGCTGCATCGTTCCACCATTGAAAATCGGGTGGCCATATTGCCCCGGAGTGGGACGAAACCTATATCAGGTCTTAAGGCCTTCAACTGGACCTGGCGCCTCGGCGAACCGGTTGCGATGAGATCACCCCGCTTCAACTGGCCAAGCGGGTTTCCGATTAATGCGTCCCTCACGTCCCCCCTTTTGGGGAAAGCGCCAATAGCAAGGCCTTCCGGCTCCAAAGCAGGGAGGTCTTTAGCAGAGTGAACGGCCACATCAGCACGGTCATCTATCAACGCGGTCTGAATCTCTTTCACAAAGATTCCCTGGCCTCCAATATCGCTAAGAGAGGAAGACTGATCGCGGTCGCCTTGTGTACTCAGAACGACCAGCTCGGTCTCGCACCCAAGTGCTGATGCGATGAAATTTGCCTGCCAAAGGGCAAGTTCGGACCCCCTGGTGGCAATTCGGATCGGCTTCATAGGTCAAACAGGAAAGAGAGGTCCTCCACTAAACGCTCTCCCTGCTTAGAACCTGATTGCTCCTTAACCTTGACTACCGGCCGGTGGAGCATTTTTTGGACAATGCCATAAGTTAGCGACTCTACGGCCTTTTTCTGCGCATCAGTAAGGCCTTCAAGCCGACCGGCGAAACGGGCAAGCTCAAGCAACCGAATCTCTTCGGCAAATGCATACAGCGAAGCCAGAGTTGATGCGGCCGAACCCGAGTTTTTTAGATCAAAGAATTTACTTGTCTCCACCTCGATCATCTCTTCTACCAGTCCAACTTCCTTTTGACGGTAATCAATTGCAGTTTTAACGAATGCGTTGACTCCGTCGAGGTCAAACAGATTTACACGATCATAAGAATCCAGTCCAGGATCAACGTTTCTCGGAACCCCCATGTCGACGACAAAAGTATTTGGGTTACGATTCAAATCAAAATATTTACAGTCTTGGGTATCCAGCAAATACTTCTTTGTGGAAGTGGCGAAAAACAGCCCCTCCAGTTCCTCAATGTGGGTCTTGAAATCGTGGATATGTATTGCCTTGGCATTTATACGGTTGGCTAATTGCACAGCTTTATCAAATGTTCGCGAGGCCACGTAAACGTGATATCCACCCTGCGACAGAGCCTCTGCAATCTTCGACCCAATCTCACCAACACCAACAACCATTACCGTGCCCTCACCATCAAGGCCGCAGGTTTCAGAGAAGAGCTCTACCGCGGCATGGGCTGACGAGGTGATTCCTCGGGCAATTCCAGTCTCATTTCTTGCCCTTTTACCTACTTCGAGAGCTTTTCGAAACAGACCATACAGTGCCGGACCGGAGTAGCCGGCATCGTGTGACCTGACAAAAGCTCTACGGACCTGACCGAGAATCTCAGTCTCACCGATCAGTTCAGATTCCAAACCGGAGGAAACCCGAAGAAGATGAGACACCGCTCCACGTTCGTAGTACACCTTTGCCACAGACGCTAGTTCATCACGTTCAACCTGCAGGATTCTTGCAAGGCTCAGCCACATTTCCTCGATTCCGCCATGGAATTTCGTGATCTCCGCAAACACCTCGGTTCTGGCACAGGTACAGACAAGAATCGCTTCTTCCACGCCTTCAGCGGAAGAAAATACCTTCAACCTGTCGAGCATGTCCTCTTCGGAAATGAAATAGCGGCCAAAATCGTTCGCGGGCAGGCTCGACCAATCAATTCCGATTGCTACAAGAGGCATTCAATCAAACTTTCCTCAGCCTGGGAGAAATCCCCCAAGCGGATGTATTCAAAAACTCTGGAGTTTAATACTTTTATCCAATCTAAACCATCCGGGGAATGACCGTAGTTCAGCGCCTTCGATCTGACGTCTGCCGCGAGAACCAGCAACCTGTCAATGTCCTCCGGCAAGACTTCTTCTATCAGTTTACCAACGGCCATCGAAAATCCCGGAACTTTAGGATTTGATGACACCCCTATACTGATTCCACCCTTGTGCACCACCGCGACGTTAGTAAACGTGCTGTCCTCTGATGCGGAAACGTTGTTGACCAAGATTCCCAGCTCTCCTGCGAGCCTTGCAATCTCACTGTTCAAGAAAGGGTCCGACGTAGCAGCAAATACTAGATCGTGCCCCAACAAATCAGGCTCCTCAATCCTCCTTACAATGTAGTGCGCCCGCCGGGTTGGCCCAATAAGAAGTTCTTCGACTTCTTTGCTTATCTCTGGTGAAATGACAGTCAGGCTCAAAACATTCTCCGGGAGACCCTGAATCTTTCTGGCAGCCACTTTGCCAGCACCTACCACAAGAATTTTCTTGGCCGCAAGATCCAAAGAGACCAAATAAGTTCCGCCGCCCATATCCACCTGCCAAATCCAAAAGTAATTTTCATCCTAATGAATCCTGAAGCACTTCATTTTGAATGTAGGCGCGATGTTCCAACATCAGCCGCTTGATTACTGGGACTGCAGTTAACGGCTCGATGGGATCGGAACTCCGGGAAGCTGAATAATTTAATCTCGACCAGTCGGTTATCACCGGTTTCTGATTTATAGTCGCCAGTCTTTACCTCAAATCCGGAATATGGTGTGGTTGCAGCCTGGACAGTTTAATAATATGCACCCGTGCCAAACCGAAAAGAGCAGATTGCTAGTGCTTGAAGAGCTCGGCAGTAATCTCGCGGGATCGTTCCTTGGCTTTTGCGATTGCTCTCGCAAAGGCGGCTCTTACTGCCCCCTCTTCTAGAGCGCTCACTCCTGCGGCTGTCGTCCCTCCCGGAGATGTTACGTTTTGCCTCAAGACGGTTGGCGCCTGTGAACCTTCCGATAACATCGCACCAGCACCATAAACCGTCTGTGTTACCAGGTCACGGGCAATATCCCAGCTAAGTCCTTCGCTCACCGCCGCCTCTATCATCGCTTCGGCTACCAGAAAAATGTACGCCGGTCCTGAACCGGAAACCGCAGTGATGGCATCCATCTGAGACTCTTTGACAACTGCAACTTTCCCGACAGCCGACATGAGGGACTTAGCCCATTCCATATCTGGCAAACTGACGTAACGACCACTGCATAAAGCTGTCATTCCGAGGCCAAGCATTGCCGGGGTATTTGGCATTGCCCTGATTACCGGAGGTCTCCCACCAAGCCACACCTCTAATGCGGCTGTGGAAACTCCAGCAGCAATCGACAGAACCCTACTTTTGTGAGCTGGTTCCAATGACCGGGCTAATTTCTCTACATCTCCAGGCTTCACTGCAAACACAGTCGATGATGCCGACTGGGGCTCGGGCAAAATCTGGCAATTTGCGAACTGCTTGTTCAGTTCGAACCTTAATGACTCCGAAACTTCCACTATTCCTAAAGATTCAGCCTTAACTACCTTTGCAGAAAGAATCCCCTGGGCCAGTGCCTGGCCCATTTTCCCACCGCCAATTATCATCAGATCGAGCACGTCATAAATAGTACTCGAACATGATACTTCGAACGTCGTTAGACAATTTGGAGTGCTTAAAAAGGTATTGGCTCTGGCAATCTAGAATTTCTGCTTCCCCGACCCGAAATATTTCTAGCGCCAGAACCAACAAAGCAAAATTACGCCAAGTTGAACTGGTACGTCAATAGGGAAACCACAAAATTTGGAAATTTTTCCCCAGTATTTATACATGCTTTGTTTGACGACAAAATTGGGGAGCCATATCGAAAACATGATGTATGTCTGACCGGGCTGAACTTGAGGGTGGACTGTGTCAGCCACACACGAGAAGCTCTTTTGCCGTCAGCTCAGTGAGAACATCCTGCAAGCGCAATGCCGTATCCCGCCATCTGTAGCTACGGGACAACGAACTCGCACCGATCTGGAGCGGCTTTGCCAAAGCGGGATCCTCCAGGACCTTAACTAAGTATCTTGCAAATTCATTTGCAGTTCGGTTGGTAACCAAATAGCCGCTTGCGCCATGCTCGACGAGCGTCTTTAGGCCCCCGACATCGGAAGCAACCACAGGTACCCCACATGCTGCCGCCTCAAGAGCCACCAACCCGAATGATTCGGTGCGCGAAGGAACCAGACCAACGTCTGATGCCCGGTAAAAACTTGAGAGTACTTCGTGGGGCTGAGGATCGAAGAAATAAACCCGGTGAGTCAATCTCTCTTTCGCAACGACTTTTTTAATTTTATAAATCTCGCCAGCACCAAAAGGTCCGGATGGCCCTCCCACCATTACCAGAAATGCGTCGGGAACTCTTTTCGCAATCTTCGCAAAAGACTCGACCGCTATGTCGGCACCCTTTAGGGGTTGTATCCTTCCTACGAATAGCACCATTTTGCCAGAAGTTGGCAGTCCTATTGCCTTACGGGCCATGTCACGATTCCCAGGGCTGAAGAACGCGTGATCCACGCCTAAAGGGACGATAGAAACCCTGGACCTGTCAAGACCATAAAGACTCGAGATCTCTCTAGCCTCCACTTCGCAAGATGCTAGAACTTGATCCGAGCAATTGATTATCCGCGACTCCTCTTCGATCCGAAGCTTTTCTGAAATATCGTCGTCCGGGACCGCCCTGTTCTTGGCCTTGATCTTTTCAAGTGTGTGGAACGTGGTGACAAGTGGAACTTCCAATTTGTGCTTGAGAGCATGCCCCGTAATACCGGAAAGCCAATAGTTGGCATGTATGACATCCGGTATCCGATCAGGACTCATTCGAATCCTCTCCAGGACGTTCTCGGTAAATTCGTCTATATATTCCAAAAGATCCAGCTTTGAAACTGCAGAAAGGGGACCCGCAGGAACGTAATGCAAAACGAACCCCGGCTCTACGGTTATTGAGGCAGGCAAAGAGGGGGAATACGCCCTGGTATATACATCACAGGTGGTACCAAGTCTGGCTAAGGCGCTCGCAAGCTGTTTAACGTATACATTCATACCTCCGCCCTCACCGGTTCCAGGCTGAACCAATGGTGATGTGTGATATGAAATAATGGCCAATCGCTGCATCTAGATCGCTTTCATCCTAGGTTTGTAGCGCAAAACCTGGAACAGTTACTTTAACTTAGTGCCACAACTCTGTATTCCTGGATCATGGATAAAAACCCGAGATGGGGATCCCGCTTAGATCTTCATTGAAAAACTTTCCCCTGCTAAAACGATTCTTGAACAGAATAGCTTCATCAATGCTAGTTGGGACTGGAACTTACACAAAGTCACAACGGCATTTAACGGATTCCACATCCAGAAAATCCCTGATGTATGGCAGTTTCAGAAAATAAATACCCTTTGGCAGCTTGCCTTCAATTAAAGCCCAGGTTCCCGCTATTTGGTTCGCCATTGGCGGCCGCTTTCGCCTCACTCAGCAGTAGGTACTGGGATCCTGGATAAAGCACCTTTACTAGCGGATCCGTCCCGCTGCATTAACCGGAAAATACCTATAAACAACCTGGCCCAGCAGCGTGTTGCTTGGGAAACTCCCGAGAGTGCGGGAATCGGTTGAGGCGCCGGAATTATCCCCTATCAGTGCGAATGAATCACCGTTGAAACTGGCAAACCGTTTTATCACCAGAATCCCATCGTCGCGGGGATCCCTGGCCACAACGATACGACCTACCAGCTTGTCACTAGGGTGCCTAACCCGGCGAACCAATAACCGATCGCCTGGAGCAAGCATTGGCACCATAGATACACCACTGACAACAACTAGAAAAAACAACGGGTTATAATTCCTAACCTGAAGGTGAACAGCCGAAACCAGATTCCTCTGGATTTTTCTGCATTTCAGACTAATGTCTGTAGCTGTTCTTATAATAAGGCAACTTCAACTCACGGAAATAAAGGAGTGCGACCATGAAGCTACTTGCCAAGGTCATCAAATCATTGGAAGGAATCGCCACGCCTGTAACTGTTTCTGCCCACTGCGATCTGCCTTGCGGAGTTTACGATCCCGCTCAAGCACGCATTGAAGCAGACTCCGTCAAAGCGTGCATGGAGAAATTCAACGGTTCAGATGATGAAGTTTTCAAGGCCCGTGCCGTAACAATCAAAGAGGAGCGTGCGGATCTGGTAAAGCACCACCTATGGGTTTTATGGACGGACTACTTTAAGCCTGCACATCTTGAAAAGTATCCACAACTTCACACGCTCTTCTGGGATGCAACCAAGGCAGCGGGCGAGACCAAGAAGACCAACGATACGGCTGTTGCTCAGGGTCTGCTAAATCAGATTGCCGAGATCGATAGGATCTTCTGGGAGACCAAGAAGTAAAACGCCACATTCAAGGGGCGATGCCCACAAAAAAGGGGGGCCTTCGGGTCCCTCTTTCATATTCCTCCCGAGACTGGTGGCAACACGGCTATTTCATCACCGGACGACACAGGCGCAGCAGGTTCCGCCGGCTCGCCATTGAGCCAAATCTTCGAGATTGAGATCATACGGGCCAGAACGTCTCCATGAGCTACAATCACTGCATCAATGGCCGCCTGAACCGAGTCGGCTTCCACCTGAGTACTTGATTCACCAGCTGCCTCGCGGGCACCCGCGAAGAACTTTACGGTTACCATCGAATCCTCAATCTTCTCTTCGGATTACAAAGTTCGAACTTCTGTAATTAAGAGTATCCAGAAATCTGATTACGACGGAGGAGCCAGCAGAGTACATTTGGTTAAACGGTATATCCGGAGGTCCATAACCAGTATTTCAAAGACGATATGCCAATCGTCGAGGCCGCAGCAGGATTGACTACTCCCACAACTTCAGGCTCGGAATTCTAATGATCAGACTGCCTGGGTGTCCCGATCGGGTTTACCGGATTATTTTGTAGTAGTCCACTTTTATTCAAGCCGGCCCTTGCCAGTCTGATCAAACTACTCCATGCATTTACCATGGAACATTGTGTTGAGAAAGTAAGGAGCATTCCCATAGGCAAACTAATTAACGTATATACCTTGTGTACATCTGTTTATGCAGAAGGAGACCACCGTGGCAATTGCTCGCATATTCAAGTCAGGAAATAGCCAGGCAGTGCGTCTACCTAAAGAATTTCGCTTCCATGCGGACAAAGTGGAAATACTTCGCCGAGGAGACGAAATCATCTTGCGAGAGCGCCCCGCAGACGCTGTGGCTATCTTCGACGCATTAGTTGGTTTACCAGATGATTTCATGCCCGACGGCAGGCATGATTCCCTGCCACAAACGCGAAAGGGTATTTGATGGCAATACGGTATCTGCTCGATACCAACATTTGCACCTATATTGCCAAACATAATCCACCATCTGTTCGAGCGCGTTTTGCTAAACATAGTGCGGGCGAGTTTGCCATATCCGTGATAACTCTTGGTGAGTTATGTCACGGAGCAGAAAAAAGTTCCGCCAAAGAAAAGTCCTTAGACACATTGCAGCAACTTCAGGCAGCCATCCAAGTCGTTCCTATTGATGAAGCGGTGGGGCAGCACTCCGGCCAAATCAGAGCCGGTTTAGAAAAGATGGGCCAGCCCATCGGCAATAATGATCTCTGGATAGCTGCGCACGCTCGGGCAAAAGGATGGACACTGGTCACCAATAACGAACGAGAATTTATCCGCGTAAAAGATTTATATGTAGAAAACTGGATTTCCTGAAATACAATGTGCATCTTTGGCGTGCCGATTTCTATCGACCCATTTATTTTGCATTAGGATCCGGGCCAGAAGGCCGGGCCTCGTTCAAGACATTCCTGCCATCGATAAATCGCGATGAGGCAACCGTCCCCTTGGGTCCACTAACGGCTTTTTGCAGTGTGTTGGCGCGTCGAAATTGCTACCCGAAATGGGGATACCACCTAGAAACAAAGACGAGCGTATAGTTGAGACGAGTCGGGGAAATTGCGGCTCTTCGGGTATTTACGGGGTGAGCCAGTCCCGGGAAATTTCTTTAGGTAACCACTATTGAATCGAGAACTCTCCAGTTGGGCTTGCCCGCATAAAGCAATGCTCTGATTCTGTAGTTCTTGAAGTTGCGAAACCCGAATCCGACTCTTTTTACAACTTTGATCAGGTTATTGAGGCCTTATCCTTCGCCAGATAGCGCCTGACGTTATTGACCTGACTTTGATACTTATTCAACTAGTCGCAGTTAACTTTTGAGTGACCGGGAAAACTCTAAAGATTCCAATATTCCCATCAGGTAGCTTGAATCATTTACGCGCCGATGCTATGGTCGTTTCTTGCATACAGATAAAGACTGCCGTTTTGCAGAAAATCGATTACCCACGAGGGGGATGGGGATGCTGTTACTTACGCCTAAAGACCACTTCGGCCTGTTGTCCTTTGCCGAAGGTGTGGAGCTGATGCGGGCTGGCTACGAAGAGGAAGCAAGTGCTCCAGTAAAATTGAGCAATCCTCGTACCCGGACAAACACCCCGGAAGGGTTTCGCATGGTGGTCCACCAAGGCGTGACCCCTTCACGCGACGGAGCTGCTACTGGGATTCGGGCTGAAAAAGTGCAAATACAGAAAAATGGAATCCAAAAATATATAGGTCGAGGCCGACCCGTATTTGTTGTCTATGACACGAACACAGCCGAGCTATTAATGATCATGATAGGAGAGCCAAAACCACAGGGTTACGAGGACGTACATGCTATGGCTGGCTTCCAGACCGCTTGCTGTGCAGCTTATGGCACTTCTTTGGTAGCATCCCCGAATGCTAGGAAAGTAGGCATACTTGGTTCAGGTGGTCAGGCGCGTCTCCATCTTGGAGCTCTGGCTAGTAGCCGTGAAATCGACTCTGTAGTTGTTTATAGTCCCAATAAGGATCATCGCGAAAACTTCGCCTCGGAGATGGGAAGACTATTGGGCCTAGAAATCGCAGCGGTCGACAATACTGGCGCAGTTATTGAGAACTCAGATTTGCTACTCGTATGTACAAACTCTAATGTCCCAGTGCTAGAT
>JABEUP010000152.1 GCA_013044365.1 Acidimicrobiaceae bacterium | reverse complement strand
TCGAATTCAGCTGATGCGGCAAAGCTAGCTAAAATTCTCGGAGATGTAACCAGCTCCCCGTTCATCAAGACAGTTGATTTAAATACCGCCTTCTCTCTTATATCTGTCGACCAGCTAAGCTTTGGGAAACTCGCAAATCCTTCCCCATATTCGCTACTCGATCCGACCAGATTCCTCAGTCTCGCTAATTCAGTAACCGCCCTAAATTCATCGTTAGCTCAAAGCAGTAGCCTTATTCAGGCAAACTACAACCTTTTGGCCTCAGCCTCTTCGACTCTGACACAGGCTAATTCAAACCTGTTCCTCAACTCAACCCAGCAAGTCGTCAATAATGTCTCGAACATGGTTTCGTTGGCTGGAAATAAAGCCTTCACGGTGACTTCAAGGAGCGTCCACCTGCCAATTGCAATCTCTTCGGAACTTAAGGTGCCATTCAAGGGGGTCCTAGTTATCACTTCTGACCGCTTGTCATTCCCCAATGGCAATACTATCCCAGTGATTTTGAACGGGCCAAACACCACGCTATCAATACCTATCTATGCGGAAACCCTTGGCCTTTATCTGATCTCGGCAAAATTGTTTACCACCAATGGGCAGCTGGTGGTGGCTCATACCTCGATTGAGATCCGGTCTACGGCGTTTTCTGTTGCCAGCATCGTATTGACACTTGGAGCATTCCTGGTGCTAGCTCTGTGGTGGATTCGGTCCTTTAGACGTGGTCATCAGCGGAATAAACGTCTAGTCCGGGAAAGAAACTAAGCACAATGGCAAACCTAAGGAGACCCACGGTAAGCCATGGCTTCGGATCTGCGAAGGTCAACGCGCTTGCGATGGCCTCAGGCACGTTTATGTCCAGGCTTACGGGATTGCTACGATTGCTGGCCTTGGCCTACGCCCTGGGAATCGGACCGTTTTCCGATTCCTTCAATCTGGCCAATAACACTCCTAATATCATCTACGACCTTTTACTCGGTGGGATCATTTCCGCTTCAATATTGCCAGTGTTCGTCGGGCATCTTGCCAAGGATGACGAAAACTCGGCTTGGAATGCCATCTCCTCCATCTTTAGCGTGGGACTGGTGCTACTCGTGGTTGGGACGGTGGTCTTCGAAATCGCCGCACCAGGAATTATCCATCTCTATCTGATTGTCAATCATGCGCAAATCGCAGTGCAACAGCAGAGAGTCGCCACTCTTCTACTCCGTTATTTCGCACCCCAGCTGCTTTTCTACGGACTGATCGCTTTGCTCACAGCCGTTCTTAATGCTAGATCAGTCTTCGCTCCACCGGCATATGCCCCGGTCCTGAACAACATCGTCGCCATATTTGTACTGCTGGCCTTCTCTTTTGCCAAACAGTCACTTGCGCTTGGAGCGATACATGCTTTTTCAGCACCAATACTCTTATTGGGCATTGGAACCACTGCCGGAGTTGCGCTTCAGTTTCTGTTTCTCGTTCCATATCTGAATAAAGCGAGAGCAAAAATCAGCTTTCAGCCTGGGTTCCGTAATCCGGCAATCAAAGAGATCCGGGCAATATCAGGATGGACAATTGGCTTCGTAATCGCCAACCAGATAGCCCTGTTTACCGTACTGGCACTGGCCGACGGATCGACTCCCGGAACAGTCAGCGCCTATTCGTACGGATACATTTTTTTCCAGCTCCCCTATGGTGTAGCTGCCTTCTCAATCATGTCCGCGATCATGCCGGAACTGGCGCATTCCTACAGCAGGGGAGAAATCGGCAGATATAAGAAGAGACTTGGAATGGGTCTCCGATCATCAGTGACGATAATGATTCCAGCCGCATTCGCCTATCTGGCGATTGCCCGACCGATGCTGACACTTCTGTTGGCCCACGGCGCCGTTAACTCAACTGGAGTTAGCCTAACAACACAAACCCTGGAAGGCTTTGCAATCGGATTGCCGGGCTTTGCCGGCTATTTAGCAGTTGTTCAGGCTTACCAGTCAATCAAACACACCAGAGTTGTCTTTTTTCTGTATTTAATTGAGAATGGCCTCAATATTATTCTTGCAATCATTCTCCATGGACATTACGGTGCCTTCGGTCTTGCAATTTCTCTTTCAATCGCCTATTCAGCAGCGTTTGTGATAGGTCTTGCAACATTGACGCGGAGCGAGCTCGCCCCCACTCTTTCAATAATTCTAAAACCATGGTTCAATTCGCTGGCTGCATCTGTGGCTATGTACGCAGCACTAAGGATTCTCGTCTCTAGAATTGGCATATCAACCGGAATACACTTGCTTTTACAGGTAATTCTTGAAGTTATCGTAGGGGGAATCGTTTTTGCCATGGTGACCCTTATCGGAACCCAGATTGACTCGTTGACAGATAGGAGTCACTAATTGAGCGTAAAGGTAGTTGTGGATTCGGGCGGAGATATTCCCGGTGATTTAGTGTCAGAGCACGCACTGGAAATTGTCCCCCTAAAGATCCGCTTTGGTGAAAAGGAGTTTATTGACACTAAGGATCTCTCTACTGATCAATTTTGGGATCTGTGCGAAACTTCCAATGACTTCCCTCAAACTTCGGCCCCGTCATCAGGTGACTTTGAAACCGCATTCATAAACGCCAAAAACGCGGGATATAATGAGATCGTCTGTTTGACCCTTTCCTCAGACCTGTCAGCGACATTTCAGGCAGCCACTATTGCTGCGAAATCTCTTGAAAATGAGATCAACATCGAGCTGATCGATTCAAGGTTGGCTACCTTTGCGATGGGAAATCTTGCAATCACCTCGTCCATCGAAGCCAGAAAGGGTTCCAGCGCCTCCGAGATTGCTGCTCTTGTTCGCAGCCGCATTCCGGATGTCCATGCCTTTGGAGCCTTGGATACACTAGATAATTTGAGAAAAGGCGGCCGGATCGGCAAAGCGGCAGCCCTCTTCGGCTCATTGCTTTCCTTCAAGCCAATTATCGATGTGCGAAATGGAATTATCGAAGCGGATTCTAAGCAAAGAACAAGAGGGAAAGCCCTCAAATATTTGATCGACAAAGTCGTAGCTTACGGTTCCATTACTGACGTAGCCATTATCCACGCCAATGCTCCAGACGTCGAAGAATTCGCTGAACAACTTAAAGCCGCCACAGGAATCCACGATTTGACAATTGCGAAAATCGGCCCTGTAATTGGTACTCACGCTGGCCCGAGAACCATAGGCATTACCTTCAGAAAGCTTAACTAAGTATTGGTCCGATCTCAAACGAGTTGGAGAAAACCAAACCTACATTGATTACAAACCTTGGAGGAATTTCACATTATGGCATCTCCAGATGAATTCACTAAACAACCGGAGGCTTGGTCAACCCGGACGGCAGACACGATTGAGACCGTTGTAGACACCCTTCGAGAAAAGACGGTCGGGCCGCTGGTAAAACTAACCAGAGCCGTGGTTTACGGAGTTCTGGCTTTGGTTGCGCTCGTGGTTGTTGGTATCATGGTATCCATTGCGGCTGTAAGAATCCTCGATGTGTACGCTTTTGGAAATCGCGTTTGGATTACCTATTTTTTCATCGGTGGAATTATGACGGTCTTAGGATTGTTTCTATGGATGAAGCGAACTAAACGCTGATACAGGTCTATTCGAGGTTACAGTGTCTGAAAAAATAAAAGTTGCAATAATTGGCTCCGGGCCTGCCGGACTCACGGCGGCAATATACACCGCGCGTGCAGATTTAAATCCCGTTGTTATCGAGGGTGAGCCCTCCTCCACCTCTGACCAGCCAGGCGGCCAGTTGATGCTTACCACGGAGATTGAAAACTATCCTGGATTCATAGACGGGATCATGGGACCTGAGCTGATGAATAACTTTAGAAGCCAGGCACAGCGGTTCGGCGCGACATTTGATACCACAAAGGTCTCCAGGGTCGATTTCTCTGAGCGCCCGTTTAAATTGTGGACCGCCAACCAGCGCGGAGATGCACCAGCTTATATAGCCGACTCGGTAATCATTTCCACCGGGGCACGTTCACTTTTGCTCAATATTGAAAAAGAAACCGAGCTCATTGGCCATGGAATTTCCACCTGTGCAACCTGTGACGGATTCTTTTTCAGAGATCACGAAATTGCAGTTGTAGGTGGTGGCGACTCAGCACTTGAAGAAGCCGGTTTTCTCACCAAGTTCGCCAAGTCTGTCACCGTTATTCACCGGCGCAATGAGCTGAGAGCATCAAAGATCATGCAGGATCGGGCACTTGCCAACCCGAAGATCTCCTTTATTTGGGATTCCACCGTTACCGAACTGCACGGCGACAAATCCCTTGGAGGAATTACAGTCACAAATCACATAACTGGCGACAAGACCGAGCTTGCGGTAACAGGACTATTCGTGGCTATCGGGCACTCCCCTAACACAGACCTGTTCAAAGGCCAGATTGATATGGACGATATCGGCTACATTATTACAAATCAAGGAACTGCGACCAATATCCCTGGAGTATTCGCCTGTGGTGACGTCCAGGACCACACCTACCGCCAGGCAATAACTGCCGCGGGATCTGGTTGCATGGCCGCGATTGATATCGAAAAGTGGCTCAAACAGACCGAAGGCTGAAAAGACTACTCGTATTGCACATAATCGTAATTACTTTTGGAGATAAACTATGGCTAACAGTGTGATAACACTAAATGATTCCAATTTTGATGAGCAGCTAATTGCTTCCGATGTCCCAGTCCTCGTAGACTTTTGGGCTGAATGGTGTGGCCCGTGCAAAATAATCGCTCCGATTCTAGAAGAGATAGCGGAACAGAAGAATGGGAAGCTGGCGATAGCCAAGTTGAACGTGGACGACTCGATGAACACGGCACGTCGTTTCGAAGTGATGAGCATTCCAACGCTGATCCTGTTCAAGAACGGGGAGCCAGTGACACGAATAGTGGGAGCCAAACCCAAAGGACAACTACTAGCGGACCTGGAACCCCACCTATAGACCCACAAATCATAGACTTCGACGGATATTCACTTGACAACTTGCCGGGTGAACACGATCTGAATCTGCGCTTAGTTGAACTCGGCTTTGAGTTAGACGGAAACAATCTTGCGAATCGCATCCTCGCGTTCCAGAAATCTAGGGCCTTGCCACAAACCGGTATTTGTGATGTCCTGACCTGGAAATCACTCCTAGAGGCCAGCTACCACCTCGGAGATCGCCTGCTATATGTTCATACTCCAATGATGCGTGGTGAAGACGTAGCCGACCTTCAGAACCGCCTAGGTGCCTTAGGTTTTGATGCGGGTCGAGTCGACGGAATCTTTGGTCCGGAAACCCTCACTGCGCTAAAAGACTTTCAGCGAAACGTTGGCCTTCCTATCGACGGAATTTGCGGACCAACAACCATTGAGGAACTTCGGCGGGTATTCGGAAGATCCGCTACAAATATTCACTCAGTGAAAGAATTAGAGGATTTTCGATCCCAGACTCGCAGCTTGAGCGAACTAAATATCGCAATAACCCACCAAGGCTTCATGGATGCCCCAGCTGAGATATTACGGTTCGCCCTTGCACTTAAAGGGGCTCGTGCCCAAGTAATTATGCATCCCGATCCGTCCAAACTTGCGGGCTTTTCAAACTCTCAAAAGGCAGATGCCTGCATCCATTTGGAAGAGCAGCGTGGCAAGCAAGAAATCCGCTTTTACGAGGGATTTTCATATAGCTCAGCCTCAGGCAAAGTATTGGCGAAACTGATAGCCGAACATATGAACGCCCCTCAATGCGGCCTTGATATCGAAGTTGTGGGTCGCAATGTTCCCATGTTGAGAGAGACAACAATGACAGCCGTGACGATTTCCATGCAGGATGCTTCCTTCTGGGTTCTTCACAGCGCCAAAACCGCGTTGGCCATCGCAACCGCAATTAGCGAGTGGACGTCACGTGACTTTCGTCACTATCTATAAGCTTAATCCACAACGTTATCCACACCCTGTGCATTAACTAAACAATTAACCTCAGCCTTTACTCTTGCTCGAGGGTATCCGCCATAATAACCTTATAGATCCGCTCAAGATCCTCAAGACTTGCAAATTCGATAACAACTTTACCCCTCTGCATCGCAGGATCTGCTGAGAGAAAGTCAACCTTAACCCGGGTGGAAAACAAATCCTCAAGAATCTCTTCAAGCTCTAACACCACTGCGGGCTTTAACGAAGACGCTCGGTCAACCTTTCGGCGACCCTGGGCTCCATCTGCCGATGCAGCTTCAGTAATCGACTCGCGTTCCTTCCTGATCTCCTCCTCAACCAACCTTACCGAGAGGCCCTCATCTACAATCCTGCGCGCAAGTTTCTCCTGGTAAATTCTGTCTGGCGAACCAAGAAGCGCCCTAGCATGACCAGCCGAAATTAGCCCCTGGGCGATCATACCAAGAATACTTGGTGGTAGTTGCAGGATTCTCAGCGAATTAGTTATGGAAACACGTGACTTCCCCATGCGCAGGGCAAGCGTTTCATGAGTAAGGCCGAAATCCTCAATTAGCTGCTGGTATGCTGATGCCTCCTCAAGTGGATTCAAATCCTGCCTATGCAAATTCTCAACCACTGCCCGCTCTAAGGAGCCGAGCTCATCGGTACTTTGAACCAGGGCTGGTATCCTGTCCAATCCAGCACGCTTGGCAGCCCGAAATCGCCTCTCACCTGCGATTATCTCGTAGCTGTTATCTGAAACAACTCTGACCAAAATCGGTTGCAACACACCGATTGCAGCAATTGATGCCGACAAAGAGTTCAGACTTTCCTCATCAAATGCCTTTCTGGGCTGATTTAAGTTCGGAGATATCGAAGTCAGAGGCAGTTCCCGATAGACTGAGCTATCCTCTCCCCGCTCACCAATTGGTAGCAGCGAGCCAAGACCCCTTCCGAGGCCACCCTTACGCGACATTCAAAACCTCCTTGGCTAATTCTCTGTATGCAATTGCACCCCGAGAAGTCGGATCAAATACCGTGATCGGCTGCCCGAAAGATGGAGCTTCAGAGATTCTGACCGCACGCGGAATTACGTTCTTGCATACCTTATCCCCATAAAATTTCCTAACATCATCAACAACCTGCTCAGCGAGCTTTGTCCGCGCATCATACATCGTCAATACAACGGTGGAAATATCTAGCGAAGCATTCAAACTGTTTTGCACCAATTTTACGTTTCTAAATAATTGGCTCAGTCCTTCCAGGGCATAGTATTCGCACTGGATTGGAACCATCACCTCCGTTGCCGCACACAAAGCATTAATCGTGAGAAGTCCCAGAGATGGGGGACAGTCGATAAAAATGAAATCATAGTCCTCCAGCACTGGCTCCAATGCCTTGCGTAACCGGAGCTCGCGTGAGAAGGTAGATACGAGTTCGATTTCGGCTCCTGCCAGGTCGATTGTAGATGTACAGGCAAACAGGTTCTTCACCGCTGTAGGCTCGATTGCATCCTCGATTGGTATGTCTTTCATAAGGACGTCGTAAATGGTGTGATCAAGGGACCGGGCGTCAATACCCATTCCAGTTCCCGCATTACCCTGCGGATCAAGATCGATCACCAAGATTCTTTTGCCCAGCTCCGCCAGTGCAGCTGCCAAATTGACTGCCGTAGTTGTCTTGCCAACCCCACCTTTTTGATTGGCAATCGCAATAACTCGCACATCATTTCTCACTTCTGACAATTTACTTCCTTCCCGTCCGCGCTAAGATGACTTAGTCCACTACCGGTAACGTCTGCTTCGACCTCTCCAACACCTTATGGATGTTTCACGTGGAACATCAAAAGCACCTCGTTTAGATTGTTCCACGTGAAACAATCTAAAACAATGGGAACTTCTCTGGTATACCAGTACCTCGAGGAAATTTACCACGTTCGGAATGATCTTTAACCATCCAACAATAAGAAAATTTGAATCTAACAAATGTCGGAGGGGAAAACCCGAAACGATCAAGTCCTTCAACTGACCATCGTCGCGAAGAAGTGTTCGGCGGCTCAGATACCAACAAGATGCCTTTATCACTCAAAAGTCCGCTGGCATTCTCAGCAGTAGCCGATGGCAACGCAAATCCCCTGGCTGTCACTAAATCAAATCCCAACCTGAACTCCGGGAGATGCGCGCACTCCTCACTTCTTCCGGGGAATACCTGTACTCTTGAACCCAAACCCAGATAGGAGGTCATATCCTCTAAAAACAGGTATCTCTTTCTCATAGAGTCTATCAAAAGAAAGCTTGAGTCTGGGAACCACTCTGCCAACAGGAGTCCGGGGACCCCTGCACCGGAACCTAGGTCCGCCGCAATGAAAGAGGACGGGAGTTGTCCCGTCCTCAGCAATTCATCTATACATTCGGCAAATCCAAGAGCATGCTCATAAACTGATTCGACCGGTTTCGGACCTATGAATCCAATCTCCTGAGCTCTTAATAGCCATTTACGCTGCTCAAAAGAGAGGCCACGCAATGTTACTCTACCTGTGCTTCCTCGGAGGTCTGCTCGGATACTTCTTCCGTAGCCGGCTCGACAACCACATATCGCCGTGGCTCGTATCCCTCTGAACGAGTTTTGACTCCCGACATTTCACCCACAATGTCATGTACAATCTTTCGATCAGACGAACTCATGGCTTCGAACACCTTAACCACGCCAGTCGTACGGACTTCCTCCGCCAACTTGATGGCAAATGCCTCCAGAGCTGCGCGCCTTTTCTCGCGGTATCCATCAATATCTACCACAATTCGACCAGATCGCCCACCAGAATTTCTCTGAACAACAGTTCTTGTCATATCCTGAACTGCCGACAACACAGTTCCCCGAGGACCAATAAGAAGTCCGAGCTCAGTTCCGGTTACGGAGATGTTAATCGTCTCTCCGTCGATTCCCTCGACTGCAACTGTACCCTCTAAACCAATCTCATTCAAGATCCCTGCGAGAAAGCTCTGCGCAACCGTTGCCTGCTCTGCTAGCGACATTGATTCTGATTCCATTTCAGGTTCTTTCCCCTCATTAGTCTCACTTAAACTCTTTTTTGGACTCCTATTAGCATTCCTGACACCAGATCTGCTGCCAGTGCGACCGTTAGTGGGCTCGCTGCTCCTAGTACTATCCTTCGGCGCCTCCTCAACAGGAGTACCTTGAGACTTAGGCGCAGCTGGCACCTTTTGCCTCTCGGACTCCTCACGAACCTTTCGCTTTCGAGGCCTTCTGGTGTCCTTAGATCGTGGTGCTGTTGGTTTCACCCTGGCCTTTACGCGGGCAAGTTTCTTGCTGATTCCAAGAAATCCTGATTTTGGCTCTTCCAATATCTCGAACTCTGCGTCAATATGGTCCACTCCTAAAATATCGAGGGCCATCTCTTTCGCCTCTTCGACAGTTTTTCCTGTCGTCTCAACCCATTCCATAACTAAACCTGTCTATACAAATGATTTTAACTTCTAACAAACACCAGTGTGGCTCTAACGACTTCGTTTATTATTCTTACCCTGACCACGTGGTCTTGCCTGCCCAGAACGCTTCTGCCCATTGCTGTTGGGTTTATTATTACCATTATTACTGGAATTACGGTCCGTTATGCCAGGATTCCCCTGAGGCTTAGTTCTACTCCTCATATTGGAACCTTGGAGTGACGAGAAAAGCGACTTCAAAGAACTTTTCTTGGGCTTTATGTGATCAATGGTATCGGTTCCAGCCAAACGAGCCTCAGCGTTAGCCTGGGCATGCTTTTTGAGAACCGGGTCATGTCGGTACATTAACTCCTGCTGACCAATTCTAAACAGGCTGGAGACAATGAAATATATGTTCACACCAGCAGGTATTGAAATATAAATTACCGCAAAGATAATCGGCGTGTACTTCTGAAGCATCTGCGCCTGCGGATTTGCCGCAGCTGCCTGAGGGTTCTTGCTTGTTATCTGCGCCATCTGCAAATATTGCAAAACTACAGCAACAACAATAACCAGATAATAGGGGAGCGCATTAGTAAAGCCGTGAACCTTAGTTGCAGTCTCTGTAAGATTAATCCCGAGTGACTGCATTTGGCCATGAGAAGCAATCAGGTTCTGGTACAAAAGGGTTGTATGACTTATGTACTTTGGAGACGCAATATGCTGCGCACCCACCGTGTTGGTAAGTCCCCTGATCACCGAGTACATAACATACAGCAAGGGAAACTGCGCCAGCATCGGAAGACATCCGCCAGCAGGGGAGACCTTGTTCTCTTTGAATAGCTGAGAAATTGCCTCTTGCTGCGCAATCTTATCATTCTTGTATTTTGCCTGAATCTTTTTGATCTCTGGCTGTATTCTCTGCATTTCGAGCATCGAACGTGTGCTTTTAATCGTCAAAGGTGCCAGAACTATCATCACTGTAACTGTCAACATTGCAATTGCTATGGCGTAGTTGTGAACTATGCCATAGTAAAAAGCCAGCAGACCTGCAATAACCTCGAAAATTGGGTTCAAGATCTGACCGATAGAACTCATTTAGATTTCCTTAGACTAAAAATTTCTGGCACCGGATCGACCCCAGAACTTCCCAACGGGTTGCAACGACCAATTCTTTTACCTGAAAGGAGGGTCCCCTTGAAGAAGCCGTGCTTTTCATACGCCTCAAGAGCAAATTCCGAACAGCTGGGTAAATACCGACATGGCGAAGGCTTTCCGGCGCGGGAAAGCTGATAGATGCGAATGGCACGCCTAGCTAGTGAAGTAGCCAAACTCATACGTCCAATTCACCATCCCCATAACCGCGCCCTGCCCCTAGGGGCAAAATCGCCCTCATCTCATCTCTAAGTTCAGTAAAACGCCGATCAACCACCTTCGGCGAAACCATAACCAGGTAGTCGCCATTAGGCATTTGATTGGAGTGCTCACGAACCAGCGAACGAAGCCTTCTTTTCACCTTGTTGCGAATAACGGCCTTACCAACCTTTTTCCCGACTGAATATGCAACGTTTATCGTGTCCAGGCTGTCATCAAGTCTATAAACAAGGCTCAAACTCCTTGACCGAGCTCTATCTCCGGTCTCGGTGAGTCTCCTAAACGACTTCTTAGAGCTGAGTGCAACGACCGTACACGATCTCGTCACTTGAACTCCTATGCCGACAGTCGAACTCGGCCCTTTAGGCGACGTGCCTTAAGAATGGCACGACCCGCTCTAGTAGACATTCGATGTCTAAAGCCATGCTTCCTAGCTTTTCTTCTGTTGTTGGGTTGGAAGGTTCGCTTCATTTACGCTCCGCTCATCAGGTCCGATACGCCCATGGACTATATAATTTCGGCTCTATCGGATCTTCGCAATACAAGTTTCCAAATTCTAGTCGGCTCCCAGCGTACACTCGGCCAAACGTTAACCTCTTTACAGGTATGAAACCAATTCGGAAATTTCTCTAATCCTATCGATTTACCGGTTTGTGGCTAGCGGCTTGCCCCTATCAATTCGTAGAATAACTATGCGCAACAACGCATAGATAAATAAATTTGAGCAATATGGAAATTCCTTTATTTACGCTAAATTCGCGTCTATGATAGAGGTTCCAGTTGGGGATAACTTTCCATAACTGCTGGTAAAAGGACGTTTTGGCGGGTGTTACAATACCGATGACAACTTCATTAGAATTTAATTACCAGTTTTGGGGCTTTTCGGATATCGTGAAATTTCTATATTGTTATTCATATCGAGTAGTTGGCTTACCTATGGATAAGTTTTCCACAGATATGGATAACTATGTGGATAACTCACTGTCACCTTGGGGTTTTCAACTATGAACGACGCATCAAGGCTGTGGATAACTTGTACGGAATCACTCAAACAACAGCTTCCGGAATCGACATGGAAGGCTTGGTTTGAAGCAATCGAACCGGTGTCGTTGCACAACAACACCTTGGTTCTGAATGCTCCAAGCCAGTTAGTGAAAGAGCGGATCCAAAATCGTTTCATGGATCTTATTCAAGATTCACTTACAACAGCGGCTGAGGACAGTTATCTTGTCGAGATCTCAGCCATTCCAAAGACCCACAACGAAATAACTTTATCGAATAATCCAAACGATTATCCGGCCTATAGAGAATATTCATTTGCTGAACCAGCCAGAGAGGAGGCATTCGTCTCACCGGCAAAACATCAAATATCCAACTCTCTTTTCGGAATTGGCGAAAGAGAGACAACAACGCGACCGAGGCCAAAACAGGCTGAATCTTCACCGCTCGATCCAAGATACTCGTTTGAATCCTTTGTTATTGGAGCATCTAACAGGTTTGCACACGCCGCGGCGCTGTCTGTTGCAGAAACTCCCTCTAAATCCTATAATCCTCTCTTCATTCACGGAGCGGCCGGATTGGGTAAGACACATCTTCTACACGCAATAGGCAACTACGTCCGTGAAAACTATCCCGATAAGCATGTCAGGTACGTTTCCACCGAGACCTTCCTCAATGAATTCGTAGATGCGATTAGAAATAACGCCACCCAATCGTTCAAAAAACGATACCGTGAGTGCGACATATTGCTGGTTGATGATGTTCAGTTCATTGAAAACCGCGAGTCTCTGCAGGAAGAGTTTTTTTACACTTTCAACTCTCTATACGGCGCCTCTAGACAAATCGTACTAACCTCTGATCGGCCTCCAAAATCAATCGCTACTCTTGAAGACCGCTTGAGGAGCCGCTTTTTATCAGGTCTTATCACAGACGTCCAGCCACCAGAAATTGAGACAAGACTGGCAATACTGAGAAAGAAAGCGGAAGGCAGCCGGTTCAACATTCCCAATGACGTTTTTGAATTCATTGCTGAAAGCGTGAAGGATAATATTCGGGAGTTAGAGGGGGCACTAACCAGGGTTTGCGCGTTTTCACGCCTGTACGGGACGTCTATCGATATATCGATGGCTCAAGACGTGCTTGCTGATATCATCTCCTCCCAACGTGGAACTGAAATCACGGTTTCATCAATTCTTTCAACTACCGCTTCCACTTTTGGATTTGGCGTCGATGAGTTAAAGGGGGTCTCCAGAAAACGGCCTCTTGTGGTAGCTCGCCAGGTGGCTATGTATGTCGTGAGAGAACTAACAGACTTGAGTTACCCTGCCATCGGCAAGGCTTTCGGGGACAAAGACCACACCACAGTTATGCACTCAGTTGAGAAAATCGAAACTCTTATGTCACACAACCGTGAGGTCTACAACCAGGTGTCGGAGATTTTATCTCGGATTAGGGGCGGGTATTAATAGGTGTTGATAAAGGTGTGTATGAATTGTGACAAATGAGTGGATATTGTGTTGAAAAACCATAGGTTAATCTATCTCTTCCACAGGGGCGCTCATAAAGGTTGTGTGAATTGTGGAAAAGATGTACTTTGTTCATAATTTATTTACACTGTTTACTCAGGATTTTAACTATCTTTTCCACAATTCACAGCACCTATTACAGTTATTAGCTTTTTATATATAAATAAGAAAGGTTGAGTTGTGAAATTCCATTGCGAGAAAAACGCTCTTTTTGAGGCACTCAACATTGCTGGCAGAGCACCGTCGCGCTCGGGCATGACGCCAGGTGTGAGACTATCCCTTGAGGGAGCTAATTTACAGATCTCTGGAAAAGACTCAGACCTTCTCATCGAGGTTTCGTTGCAAGTGATGGGAATTGAAGATGGAACCGTGATCCTGCCATCGGCTTTAACTACAAACCTTATAAAGTCTTTACCGGAAGGGCTGGTTGAATTTACATCTGACGACTCATCAGCAGAAGTAATTGGGAGCCGATCAAAATTCATAATTCAAACTCTATTGGACATTGAGCCACCTTTTGTGAAAAGCCCGTCTGGTGACATGGTTACGGTTAATGAGGAAAGTTTCAAAGAAGGTCTTCGACAGGTAATCAGGGCTGCGGCAAAAGACGACGCCAGAGACGTTATGTACACAGGAGTTCTTTTTGCGGCCATTGATGGCGGGCTAAGGATGGTGGCCACAGACGGTATGCGGCTGGCAATTAGGGACATCGCCGGCATGAATGTTCTCGGAGCCGAAGCAGAGGTAATCGTTCCCGCTCGGGCTCTAAGTGAGCTGGAGAAGGTCCTCAGTTACCAACAGAATCCGTCGAACCACCTGTCAGTAGAAATTGGCAGCAAGGACGCAATATTTAATATCGGAGATATCAGCCTGACAACAAGGCTGATCGAAGAGAAGTACCGTGACTATCGTCAGATTTTGCAGGCGTCATACCCAAGACGGCTCATTGTTGAGAAAAAGGCTTTTCTCGAATCAGTCAGACGGCTCAGGATTATGGCGAAGGAAAACAGGGAAGTCACCCACCTTAGAATGGATATTGAAGAGGGTTCAGTGAAACTAAGCGTCCGTTCTCCGCAAGTCGGCCAGGCAACCGAAGATATCGATGGAATATTCGTCGGAGAGTCTTTTACTATTGCTTTTGATCCGGACCTCCTTTTGGATGGAGCCGAAGGGGTAGCATCTGAAACCGTGGCAATGGAATTCACCGAGATGAACAAGGCGGCCTGCATTTCTAATTCAGATGACAACAGCTATACCTACCTTCTTATGCCGATCAGGTTCTAATCAATAAACATCCGGGCTGATAGATGATTATAAAACGGCTGGAACTTCACGACTTCCGCAACTACAAAGAGTTGATATTCGAGCCGAAATCAGCCGGGGTAACTGTGGTTATCGGGGATAACGGCCAAGGCAAAACGTCTTTGCTGGAAGCAATTGGATTCCTGGCAACAAAGAAGTCGTTCCGCGGAGCAACCAAAGAGGCCGTTATTGGATACGAAAGCGGCGAGACGGTAATCAGGGGAAATTTCGAAAGCTCGCATCAGAGAGATATCCTGGTGGAGACTTCAATGACCAAAGTCGGACGCGACCGTTTTGTGGTTAATAAACAGCCGCTTTCTAGAGTTGCCGAGGCGAGCAGGATTATACCAGTCACTATTTTTGCCGCACACGACATTGAAGTTATACGCGGAGCGCCTTCAGTCAGGCGTGATTATATGGACCAGTGCGTGGCCATGCTTTTTCCAAGGGGATCATCGATTATTTCGAGTCTGGAGAAGGTGCTTAGACAACGGGGAGTACTGCTCAAACAAAGCGGTGGGGTGCTGACCCCAGACATTGGAGCAACACTGGATGTCTGGGACCAACAGTTAAGTTTATACGGATCGAAGTTGGTTGAATTGCGACGTGAGCTTTTAGAGATGATGGGCCCTTATGTCACCGAGGCATACAGAAGAATCTCCGGCAAAAGTGAGATGGTGGCAATGAGTTATAAATGCAGCTGGACTGGCGACCTCTATCGCGGTCTGGTTGATACCAGAAAAGATGATCTCAGACGGCAGGCAAATGGAATTGGACCTCATCGCGATGAGTTGGAGATTGATTTAGACACTCATCCGGTCAGACATAATGGCTCGCAGGGGGAGCAAAGAACAGCCGCCTACGCGCTGAAAGTGGCTTTTCATGCTCTATACAGGGACACGGTTGGCGAAGATCCGATTCTCCTGCTCGACGACGTATTTTCGGAACTGGATTTCCAGCGAAGCGAGGCAATTCTGAATTCGGTTTCAGCAACACAGACGATTTTGACGACTACGGGCAACATTCCGGAAATTCTGGAGCCGACCTTGAAAATACACGTTAAGCAAGGCACGCTTGTTGATACTGTTAAATGAGAGACTTTCTCTAAAAGTATGCAACGCTTGGTAAGTCATGTATCTGATCAGAAAGCCAAATAACGAAGAAATTCCACAAATAAAAGAGACCCTCCAGTCACTGGCAAAATCTATGAGAATGCCAGCCAATACCTCCACTCACGAAATATTCGACAGATGGCCAGACGTGGTAGGCGAGTATCTGGCAACCCAAAGCAAGCCGTTGTCAATTCAAGACAACCTGCTAATCGTCGCGGCGGCAAATCCTACCGTGGCCAAGGAACTGTCACTGAATGGCCCATCTATCGTGAATCTCATCAATGGTTTTCTAAAGACGCAGGTAGTGCACAAAATAGAAGTTAAAACAGGTCCCGGTTATGCCCGACGGTTTAGGTACTTGGGCTAGACTCATATGAGAGCTTCTCCTTCCCTTTTCAGCAGTTTCTCTTTATCTATGCTTATGCCGAAAGGTCGATTCGAATGGCGATGAACGCCAATCTTCAAGATGGGTCTATAACAAACGATAACAGTTACAATGCCGAAGCAATAACAGTTTTGGAGGGTCTTGAGCCCGTTCGACTGCGACCGGGAATGTATATTGGTTCCACCGGACCATCTGGACTTCACCACTTGGTTTGGGAGGTCGTGGATAACGCCATAGACGAGGCAATGGCAGGACACTGCGACAAAATCAGGGTCATAATTTTACCGGACGGGTCATGTCGGGTGGCTGACAACGGTCGCGGGATTCCAGTGGACAAACATCCGCAATACGAAGACAAAAGTGCCGCTGAAATAGTACTTACAGTTTTGCACGCCGGCGGAAAATTTGGCGGCAGCGGTTACAAGGTTTCCGGCGGTCTGCACGGAGTTGGCGTTTCGGTGGTCAATGCGCTTTCCGAAAGACTTTTGCTTGAAATAGACAGGGATGGCAACACCTATCAAATGGAGTTCAAAGATGGTGGTTCGCCCGCTGGCCCGCTGGAAGTAGTAGGCAAGTCCAAGGGCCGCAAACACGGTACAACGGTGACTTTCTGGCCAGATCCCACCATATTCGAAGAGATAGATTTCAGGGCTCAAACGATAACCGAAAGACTACAGACGATGGCCTTTCTCAATAAAAGTCTTGAGATTCAGTTCGAGGATCAACGTAACGGGAAAGAACAGACGGTAACTTTCAAATATGACGGCGGGATTATCGATTACGTACGCCACTTGAACCATTCCAAGGAAGCTCTTTTTAGAAAAGTGGGCTACTTTTCACAAGCAGAGGAGGTCCAGGAGGTCGAGGTCTCATTCCAATGGAATACCGGATTCTACGAATCGATCCACTCGTTTGCAAATGGAATTGCGACCATTGACGGAGGAATGCATGAAGAAGGTTTCCGCAAGGCGCTGACAAACGTCGTAAATAAATATGCCCGGGGGAAAAGCCTTCTAAAAGAGAAGGATGAAAATCTTCAGGGAGAAGACATCAGAGAGGGTCTTACGGCGATCATTGCAGTAAGGTTGCAAAATCCCCAGTTTGAGGGCCAGACAAAGGGGAAGCTGGGTAATGTCTCGATAAGATCACTGGTCGAAAAATCGACTAATGAGAAGCTGGCAGAGTGGTTGGAAGAAAATCCCCGCGAAGGCTCCCAGATAGTCCAGAAGGCGATTATCGCAGCCCGTGCGAGAGTCGCTGCCCGTCAGGCACGAGACCTAACAAGACGTAAATCGGCGCTCGAGGGGGCCGGGCTTCCCGGAAAGCTGGTTGACTGCTCGTCAAAGGATCCCCGTGAGTCAGAGATTTTTATCGTGGAGGGAAACTCAGCTGGCGGATCCGCAAAGGACGCCAGGGATCCTAGAACTCAAGCGATTCTCCCAATCCGCGGAAAGATTCTCAATGTTGAGAGAGCCCGCGTCGACAAAATGTTGAAGAACACGGAGATCCAGGCCCTGATTTCCGCAATTGGAGCAGGCCTGTCCGATGATTTTGACGTGGCAAAAATCCGTTATCACAAGATCATCATTTTGGCCGATGCGGATGTGGACGGCTCTCACATTCGAACGCTCCTGTTAACTTTTTTCTTTCGCCAGATGAAGCCATTGGTGGAAGGTGGTTTTGTATATGTTGCACAGCCGCCTTTGTACTCGACTTTGGTGGGCAAAGAAAAGGTATACCTCAAAGACGACAATGCTAAGACGGCTTTTTTTATTGAACACCCAAACCATAAAGCGGAGTTCCAACGCCTCAAGGGTCTTGGTGAAATGGATTTCGACGAACTAAGAGATACCACTATGGAAGTTTCCAAACGATCGCTATTGCAGATAAATGCCGACCAGGCCGCACTTGCGGATGACGTGTGTTCGGTACTTATGGGCGAAGATGTCGAATCCAGGAGACGTTTCATTCAAACCAACGCCAAAGACGTGCGATTCTTAGATATTTAAAGCAGAACTAAAGAGGATATGAATTGAGTCCTGATAACAGAAATGATTCCAACGGGCTGTTTGTTGGTGTAATTGAGCCAATTGAGATTCAGGAGGAAATGGAACGGTCCTTCCTGGAGTATTCGATGTCGGTGATTGTCTCCCGGGCTCTTCCAGATGCCCGTGACGGACTGAAGCCTGTCCATCGCAGAATTTTGTACTCGATGTTCTCTGAGGGCATAAGGCCAGACAGACCCCACGTGAAGTGCTCCAAAGTTGTGGGTGATGTAATGGGGAAATTCCACCCTCACGGTGATTCAGCTATATATGACGCGCTTGCACGCATGGTGCAGGACTTTTCACTTAGACACCCTTTGATCGATGGTCACGGCAACTTCGGATCGCCTGATCCGGAGACCGGACCAGCGGCTTCGAGATACACAGAATGCCGGCTAGCCCCATTAAGTCTTCAGCTTATGGCAGGGATTGATGAGGGAACTGTTGATTTCATTGCCAACTACGACGGATCCGAGCAAGAGCCGACGGTACTTCCCGCGAGATTTCCAAACCTTTTGGTGAACGGTTCGCAAGGTATAGCGGTCGGAATGGCCACAAACATTCCACCGCATAATCTCGGAGAGGTGATTGACGCGACCATTTATTTGATCGACAATCCTTCGGCTACCCCGGATGATCTAATGCGATTCGTACATGGACCGGATTTTCCAACCGGCGGTCAGATTTTTGGCCGACAAGGGATTCATGATGCCTATCGAACCGGAAAGGGATCGATCAAAACCCGGGCGTTAGCAAATATTGAAACAACGAAAACCGGCGGCAACCGTATCGTAGTAACGGAGATCCCGTATCAAACTTCGGTGGAACAGATCGAACGAAAGATTGCGGAACTTGTCAATGGCAAAGACCTCGATGGTATTCGGGAGACCCAAAACGATTCGGCCGGCAGGGTCAACAAACTTGTTATTGATCTAAAACGGGATGCCAATCCAAATGTAGTTTTGAACAACCTTTTCAAGTACACCCCTATGCAGTCGACCTTTTCGGTCAACATGCTTGCGCTGGTAGACGGCGTTCCCCGTACCCTGAATCTTGCTCAGGCACTTACGGCCTACGTTGATCATCAAGTGGAAGTCGTTACTAGACGTTCCGAGACCCGTCTTCGCAAGGCGCGCGAAAGAGCACACATAATCGAAGGTCTCCTTCGGTGTATCGATCAGTTGGATGCGGTTATTGCTCTCATAAGAGGGTCAGATGACAGGCCTGCGGCTCGTAGCGGACTTATGGCAGAGCCATTTTTGTTCTCCGAGGTTCAAGCCAACCATATCCTCGACATGACCCTTGGTCGGTTGACCAGGCTCGGCAGGACAGAACTTGAGAATGAGATGGCTGCTCTGCATCAGGCGATTGCTGAGCTTGAGGGTATCCTCGCGGATCCAGTTCGACTTCACGAAGTGATCAAGAGTGAACTGAACGCAACTAAAGAAGCGTACGGCGAACCCAGGCGTTCCGCTATTACCAATGATATTGGAGAAATTGGACTCGAAGATCTCATCGAAGACGAGCCGATGGTAGTCATGATGACCAAAGCTGGCTACATAAAGGCGATGTCTTCGGATGCGTTTAGAACTCAAGGTCGGGGTGGCAGAGGAGTTAAGGGGGCCAAAGTCAAAGAGGAGGATCTCGTAACCCAGGTGATCAACACCATGACCCACTCCTATTTGCTGTTCTTTTCGAACAAAGGAAAGGTTTACCGTCTGAAGGTTCACGAGATTCCCGTGAAGGAGCGGACTGCTCGAGGAACCGCGATCGTAAATCTGCTCCCACTTTCGCCAGGGGAGACTATTGCAACGGTGCTGGACACCCGGTCATATGATGACCAAACCTTTTTGGTGTTCGTAACAAAGGCCGGCCTTGTTAAAAAGACGGTCTTCTCTGAATACGACAAATCCCGCCGGGATGGTTTTATAGCCCTGTCCTTGAGGGATGGAGATGAGCTCGTGAGAGTGATTGTGGCTCCCAAGGTGGTTGATTTGTTGATGTTTTCAAGAATGGGTTCCGCAATCCGTTTTTCACTTGAAGAAGTGAGGTCTGTTGGCCGCGATGCGTCGGGAGTCCGAGGCATGAAGCTGCGATTCAGAGACGAAGTGGTGGATTGCCTGGTTGCTCAGGATGACCTACAGGTATTGCTGGTGACAGAAGGTGGATACGGTAAGAGGACCAAAGTCAGCCTGTTCACCGCACAATCCAGAGGTGGTCAAGGTGTAAGGGCTATAAGGCTGACTCAGGCAAAAGGCGAATTGATTTCCGCATTTACCGTGGGTGAGGATGATGAGGTGCTACTGGTTTCATCCCTGGGTGTGACCATTCGGACCAGTGTCCGTGAAGTCGCTTTGCAGGGAAGGGATGCAACCGGAGTCCACATCATCAATCTTGCTGCTGGTGAAACCGTTGCTTCGGTTGCACCCGTATTGATGGGACTCGATATTGAAGAGTGATATCTTTTGTTACAAATCATTGGATATGATTTTGTAACTTTGGCTAATAGTCAATTAGTGTTGGGCGACTTTGGTGGGTGTTTTGTAGGGCAGAAAGGTTCAGCCGTAATTCATATGACCGCGTCTTCAGTAGATAAGAATACAGGTAGCCGTCGAGGACCGTCGAGGACCAGCGCTCTTTCCCGTTCTCGGGTACGAAAGAAAGCGCTCGGAAAATCTGTCAGCGGTCGAAGTGTTAGAGGAGTCCAGCGGCGCAAAATACTGGCCATTTCTGCGGTGTCTCTGGCCAAGGTTTCATTTTTGTTCTACATAACTATTTTGATCGTTTTTCTGATTGCCGGTAGTGTGGTTTGGAGTTTTGCGGGTGATTCCGGCCTAATACTGAAACTGAACCATTTCATTGATCAGCTAATCGGATCTGCAACCTACCATGTATCGGGAAATACCCTACTCGTTGTTGCTGCGGCATTTGGAATTGTCTGGGCGGTGATTGCTACAATTGTCACATTTGTTGGTGCAATGATGTTTAACCTGGCGGCAGAATATGTGGGTGGGATATCTGTTCTCGTCGGATTGGATGACACGAAACTTTAGAATTGCCATCTAGTCTGTCTAGGACGTAAATGGGGCTATAGCTCAGCCGGTTAGAGCGCAGCACTGATAATGCTGAGGTCGCTGGTTCGATTCCAGCTAGCCCCACCATTCATAATTACGGGGATGTAGCTCAGCTGGTAGAGCACCTGCTTTGCACGCAGGGGGTCAGGGGTTCGAGTCCCCTCATCTCCACTCGTTGTCTATATCACAACATTCTG
>JABEUP010000151.1 GCA_013044365.1 Acidimicrobiaceae bacterium | reverse complement strand
CGTAATTGATCAGTTGTCAACGATTAGGGGTAACATAATGGCACCAGAATCAGATAAGACCGTTAGACATTGGTCCGGCGAGCCGGTTACATTGGCTCTTTCGCATTATGACCGTCACGCACCTTTGGTTGAAGGCGCGGTCACCATCCCAGGCATCCCCCTTAAAGTAATGGTGGTGGGTCAAAGCGAGTCAGGACCTTACGGCTCGCATCGCCACGCGCGAATGCTGAACAATGAGGAGTTCGACATCGCTGAAGTGTCTCTATCGTCTTACCTGATGGCCAAAGACCAGGGCGCTCCGTTTACCGCAATCCCGATCTTCCCGCGGCGGCTTTTCAGCATGTCCCAGATGTGGGTCAGGAAGGATTCCGGTATCTCGACTCCGACAGACTTGCCTGGAAAGCGGGTTGGACTGAGTACCTTTCAAACCACGTTATCAGTACTTGCCAAAGCTGATCTTGAAAGATCCTACAAGGTGCCATGGAGGGATATCGTCTGGGTTACCGCGAGAGAGGAAACGAGGGCATTCGCACCGCATTCCTCGGTAAAATTAGAACGCCTAGCCGCAGGAGAAAGTTTGCTGGATGCGATCACAGCGGGGACAATTGATTCGGTTATGATTCCCCATCCGTCACGCGCATTCCTGCAAAATTCACAACTGGTCAGATTGCTCAAAGATCCCGTAGCTGAGGAATCAAGATATTTCAGAGAATTTGGATATTTTCCAATTATGCACACGATCGTATTTCGTAATGAGGTACTGCAAAGATCGCCAGGGCTGGCCCAGGCGGCATTCGAGGCATTTCAGCAGTCATGGAGAATTGCCAATGAACGCTGGGATGATCCAAACTGGTCTTTTCTGGCATGGGGTCGCCAGGCGGTCGAAAAACAGCGAAAGGTTCTCGGAGAGGATATCTGGCCAAACGGACTGGAAAAAAACCTCACCAATCTGACTTGGTTTATCCAACAGTCCTACGACCAAGGTTTGATCGGCAAACCATTCCCGCCTTCGGAATTGTTCCATCCAAGTGTTCTTGAAGTTTAACGACTTGAGGACTTGTCTCTAGTCACGGATGTCCTGGAGAAGCCAATCGATAGGCAAATTCTGGCCAAGTCCCTTCTGCTTTGCTGCCTGATATACATATCCGCCCACCGCGGCGAATTGTAAACCCTGTGTGCCGGTTCCCACGAACAAAGTAACTTGATCATCTGAAATTCGACCTGAAACTTTTCCCGTTTCGACATCGAGCATTGTGGGGTATTCTCCGGTTGACGCGCTGCGCGCATTTGGAATCCGTGCCCGATCCTCAGGTTTACCTGCGACATAAGATGAGATTCCACCAGCTTTCCATTCGATCATCGGCACCGGAATTCCGAACGGAATGGTATTAATCCCCAACTGGATAACAACATCTGCGCGGGAAATCAGCTCCTCTCCCAGTTCTCTCCGGGTCACACAGACAACGTGGGCGCCTGCCGACAACCACTTTGGATCAAATGTGGGGACCATTGAGTCAGTCGCACTTGCCACGATCAAAGCGCCTTGCACCGCTTCCTGGGGAGTATCTACAGCTTCAACCAAAATGCCCAGCGAATCAGACATTTCCATTGCATAAGTTTGCCTGTTTGCTTTCGACGGGCTAAAGACTTTTACCGTCTTTACAGGTCTTGCCTGCACGAATGATTCAAGAAAGGACCGTGCCATTCCTCCGGAACCCAGCATTCCAACTGAAATCGCGTCCTTCCTGGCAAGCAGGTCGACTCCGATGCCCATCGAGCCTCCAACGCGCATATGCTGCAGATACCCGTCCTGTATCATTGCCAATGGGGCACCATCATCGGCACTGAACAGCATGACCAGTCCGCAGAAAAGCCCAGGCCTTACGCAATATTTCTCCTGCGTCTTCCCTTCAGGCCAAGAGGCTACGTCAGACTTCATCCGAACTGCGACAACACCGAAACTCGCACAAGCTCCAACCATATTTCCCCATTGGTAGTAATCGGTATCCCGCCCAGTGGGAAGATAATAATCAATACGCGGACCATAAGTTGCTTCGCCACGCCTGAGATCGTCGTATCCGATGCGGAGCGCTTTCATGGTTTTGCCAATGTCGAGAACTGACTTCACGTCATCATTGCTAAGTACAAGCACATCCGGCTCCTAATCATTGCAGAGAACAAACCACAACTGCTGGCCTCGCGTTTCGAAAATGCCAAGTGTCCCGGACAGGCCGCCAATAATATCTGAGGCGAGCACATCGATTAGCATTTCAAAGTCATCTAGAAGGACCTGTTGGGGTTAATCTCAGTTACAAATTCAAAATACCTAACTATAATACCATCGGCCTTTATCTAAAATAGCGCCCGCCCGGTATCACGCTTTGATAAAATATGACATCTATGGCATGGGGGTACCGTAGCTACGTCTGTTCCAAGGAGGAATATACTCCCAATTTTGCGTGAGGTTGAGAGACGTCCGATTGAACAATTGATTGGATTGTCCCAAATCTTGTTCACGGAAAGAAGCGCGTAGTCGCCTCTGAAGACAATTTCAGGAAATCGAATAGTAAATTAGCCGCGGGATATAATTTGCGTTTTGAGTATCGTCACTGGTAGTTAAGAATTATGGGCTTCAGGACAGGGGGAGATCGGGGGAGATGAAAGCATAGGTTCAAGCTGGTTAGATATGGTGACGGTACCGATGTTGCTTTTAATTTCCAGTTTGAATGTGAATCACCAGATATTTAATCTGAATTAAACCAAAGGAGTAAAAGTGATTATTAGAAGGTCAAATTTGAAGAAACCCAGGACATCGCGGGCAAGGGCGGCGACCGTTGGAATTTCCGTAGCAACTGCAGGAATGATTCTTGCCGCTTGTGGCTCCAGTTCTTCCTCTGGTTCAAGTTCCACCAGCGGTGCAAGCACCACTACAACCTCGGCCACTGCGGCAGCAGCTGCTTTCTTTAAGGGCAAGACAATTACCCTGATTGCGCCTGACAATCCTGGCGGCGGGTATGACCAATATGCAAGATTAATCGCACCGGGTCTCGCGGCCGCTCTTGGAGCCACCGTAAATGTCGAGAATGTCAATGGTGGCGGGACGGTCGTAGGTACCAACCAAATGGCGGCAGCCGCACCAGACGGATTGACGCTAGGTATGATAAATACAGGCGGCGACTTAGCCAGCCTTGTAGAGAAGAAGCCGGGTCAATCATTCGATCTTTCAAAGCTGAGTTACGTCGGACAGCCAGGTACCTCTCCCAGTGTTTTCCTGACATCTCCAAAATCTGGAGTTACGAGCTTTAGTCAGTTACTTACGATCAAAACCCCTATCAAGGTGGTGGATGTTCGTAATGGTACCGGCGATATGTTCAACCGGGTGGTTTTGGGCGCATTCAATATTCCACATACCTTTATTACCGGATTTACATCGACCTCGACACTAAAGCAAGGATTCTTAGCTGGCGACGGTCAATACCTTTTTGAGAATCTTCCTCCAATGCGCTCGATGTTGGATGGCGGTCAGGCCAAGGCGCTGCTGGTGACCTTCCAGCCGACCCTTGCCAACCTGCAGGCCTCGGTCAAGGGTGCTGTGACTCTTAGCGATGCCCTGAGTTCGGTGAGTCTAGGAGCAAGCCAGCAAGCCGCAGTAAAAGAGGCATTGGCTTTGGGTGGATTGACATATGACCTAGGTGGTCCTCCAGGAATTCCAGCCGCACGATTGGCGGTTTTGCGTGATGCCCTGGCAAAGGTGGTCGCTGAATCCTCTACGATTGCTCAAGCCTCAAAGGAAGGCGTTCCGCTAAACTTCGTTCCGGGTGCGACCATTCAATCAGAGGTTGTGACTGCGGTTAAGAACGCTTCACTGATCGCTCCGTATGTGAACGGAAGCTAATAAGCAGGTTTGAGCAAAGAGTTTCGCTACTTTGCTTGTTAGGCAGTCATTTCACAGGCGTAAAGCACTGAGTTGCTTT
>JABEUP010000150.1 GCA_013044365.1 Acidimicrobiaceae bacterium | reverse complement strand
CTCAATCTGACTTGTGAGTTTGGGGACTTTGACATTTCTTATGCGCCCAGCGGTACTACTGGCTATGACGATCTTAGCCGAGCGGCACACACGATTTTGATTGGGGATGTATCGGCACGAGTAGCCGATCTTGCCGATATAATTCGCAGCAAACGTGCCGCTGGTCGCCCTAAAGATATAGCAGTTCTTCCCGCCCTTTATGAGTATGCCAAAACTCTTGGATCCGATGCCAGCCATGGCGTCGATCCTTCGGATCCCGCAGAGCCAACAGTGGACGGGCATGTGAGGCCGGGGTCACCACGGTTTCATCGGCGAAGAAAATGACATGTCGAGCTGTACCACTTAATCTGTGCCGATAGCTCGGATGGCTACACTCTCAGCCGTGGATCAGAGGGTTGGATCTCACTTTGGAAAACTGGCGACGGCAGCGATTCAACGGATGCCACGAATCGGTAATCCTCGTCATCGTCTTCCTCTGGTTGGTTTGGACCTGTCACGTAGGAATCGTCCTCCGAGAGTATATCTTTGACAAGTTCTTCTTCCGCGCTTGTGGCCTCGAGAACCGTCATTATGGATTCCTTTTCCTTTTGAAGGGCGGCCAGTTCACCTGCATCAGGAAATACCGAATTAGCAACAATGCCCTCAAAGTACGCCTTTTTGTTCTCGAGTTTGTCGATCTCACGCCCCGTTGCTACCACTCGTTCGGCCATGTGTTCTTCTTCGTTGAAGATCCGGCGCACAATTCGTGGGGTGCCTAGTCGTACGGCTTGATATTCGGTACTTATCGTAGCGCCTGACGGGTTTTCACCCAGTTCTACGTCTTTGGTGGTGAGCCACATATTCCACGTGTGACTGCTTCGATTATGGCCCATGACTGAAACATAATAATCGTAACCACTAGGGTCTTTGCTTTCGAAAATCTGCCGAAAAGTGAGGCCGCCTCACATTTATGACTGAGGGAGTCATGCAGACCCGCAAAGTTTGCACAGTCGCGACACTGTGGCAATTCAACAGTAGGACTGAAATTGGGCATCCCTTGTTCGCTGTCACCTACTCGGCAGGTTCAATTCCGTCGGTTTAGCGCGATGTGCTGGTGTCCATCCACTCGGCTTTGAAGGAGTATCGGTCACCACGGATTGTGGTTTCCCTCCATTCTATTGGGCGGTTTCCCGACATGGCCAGACGCTGGACTGCCAAAGCTACCTGGCCTTTTGGCAAGCGGAGCAGTTTGCGGTCTTCGGGTGACGGATTGACTGGCCACATCCGCTCCCAGCCACCTGTCACCCGGATATGGCACTTCTCGGCGAGAAGATCGTATAGCGATCCCGACTCCAATTCGGCTTCAACAAGTTTGTCACCGATGTCAACCGGAAGCCAAGACCGCATGACGGCCAGTGGCTCCTCATCGGCAAATCTGAGGCGATCAAGATAGACAACCGGCTCTCCTGGTTTGATAGCGAGTTCGTCGCAATAGTGATCTGCCGGTATTTGCCTGATTGCCAGCACTTTACTTCGCTCAATCGCCCCCTGGGATTGCAACGATCGCGAGAGGCTGTACATTGCGTGCAAAGGTTGTTCGAACTCAGGCCGGGAGAGTATGGTGCGAGATCCGCGATTCCTCACAAGGAGGCCATCAGCTTCCATCCGGCGCAGTGCCTCACGTACTGTCTGTCTACTCACGCCGTATTCGAGGACGCAGTCATTTTCGCTGGGGAATCGCTGGTCGAACTCACCCTCGGCCAGACGTCGACGCAGATCCTGGGCCAGCTGCATCCAGAGCAGCACCGGACTATTGCGGTCTAGGCTAACGGGTCCAGTCATCCGAGGAAAAACGACGCTATGAGTACCGCCAGGACAAACAGTGTGACTATGGTCATCGGGGGATCTTTTTCGTAGATGAAGCTGAGTACGCCAACGGCTACACGCATTACCGGCGTTGCCAGCAAAATGATGAGTCCTAAGACGATGACCCCTTCACCGGTCCCTTGAGACAACGCGGTACCGAGTTGTCCAATAGTATGCGGGAAGGAGGTAGTGCTGTCGGCAACTGTATGATAGGAGACTTTCCCGGTTATCGAGGCATAGCCTGGATGGTGCCTAAATACCATCACCATCCCTATCAGCACCGTGATAACCGAAGCTACCACACCGATACGCAGAACATAACTGATGGCGGTCTCTACCTTACGGAGCTTCTCCTCGTCAACGTCACGATGGTGTACGCGGTCCCGCCCGGTTGGAACCTGGCCAGAGTGACCTCCCACCGCTATGGGCATTTCTTCAGACTCTGTCATCCGAGTACCCCTCTCTGGAACATCTCGACGGAGATGATGATGAGCACCACCACAAAGATTATACGTACTACCTTGCTCTCGATCTTGCCCAACACTTTGGCTCCAACCATTGACCCGCCAAGTACCCCGGCTGCCACGGGGGCGGCGATGACCGGGTCGATCTGACCACGCGCGAAATAGAATGCTGCGCTTGCCGCCGCCGTTACACCAATCATGAAGTTGCTGGTTGCGGTTGAGACCTTCATTGGCAAGTGCATTGCTATGTCCATGGCCGGAACCTTTAGCGCTCCCGAACCGATGCCTAGTAGCGCACTCACCATGCCAGCCACGTACATCATTGCGAGGCCAAGCTTGGTTCCGGTTACCTTGTAGACGATCTCCTTTTGTTCGAACTGGTCGTAATAGGAGCCGTGAAGGTCAAAATAGTTAGCCAGGCGGTCGTGAGATACGGTCAATGGCTGAGCCGAGTGGCGCTTGTGATAGGTTGCAAAGGCAGAATAGGCGAGCACGGCTCCGAAGAGCAGGAAGAGGAACTTCGTTGGCAATACCGTGGTGAGATAGGCGCCGCTGATTGCTCCGGTGGTGGTTGCAATCTCTAAGAACATACCAGCCCGCAGATTGGTCATCCGCTCCCTTACGTATGCGGATGCGGCACCGCTTGAGGTTGCGATCACCGAGACTATCGACGCCCCGATTGCCAGACGGATGTCGATGTGAAATAGAAGTGTGAGGACCGGAACCACTACCACGCCGCCTCCAAGCCCGACGAGGGAACCGAGTACGCCTGCAACGACTGAGATTAAGAACAGTAATACTACGAAGTCGAGAGGTGTCATAAATCCAATTGTACGTACAACTTTGTCACCTTTCAAGTCAGCAGGCGTATCCAGGATCCGTGGACAGATCTGCTATGGATCCTGGATACGGACATTATGTAAGTTCTTCACCTTTGACCAGGTTTTAGGCCGACGCTCATATGAGTGACTTTCAAAAATATACTCCTGTCAAACGAATCAGAAAGCCCAAATAGAACACGCCCTTGATTGATTTGTGAAGCCAGATATTCAGTCATATTTGGCAAGAGAGCGCTTTTGTCAGCCTGCGATTTATGCACTGTGTTTGTCAAGCTCATCACCTGGGAACCTTGGATCGGACGGAAGGCTTTAGGCAAATTAAGCCGTTCCAGCACCTAGCGGTACGGTAGTAGTTGTAGTGTTTGACGTTGCAGAATTTGCCGTTGTGCCACTCGCGAGTCCTTGTGCCTTGGTTATGAGAGCCTGCATTTG
>JABEUP010000149.1 GCA_013044365.1 Acidimicrobiaceae bacterium | reverse complement strand
TCATATGGCCGTGCGTTCCAGCAGAGGCACAAGGTACTTATCCCTTATGACCGTCTGCAGAACCGCACGCAGGTACAAGAGCCCGTACTTCCAGTTGGCTGCCTTTTTGGACACTCCTGCGGCACGAACCGACATGGTCACAGGATGTTCATATAGTCTCGCTCCGCTGCAGATGGCGGAGATCAGTATTTCCGACGATTGATACTGCCTTTGGTGCAGTCTGACCTTTTGCAACACCTCGCAGTTGTAGGCCCGATAGCCCGAAGAGGTGTCTCCGACCGGAGTATGGGTGGCCAAGGAGATGAGGCGGGTAAAGAACTCCACTCCGAGATTGCGGAAGCGGTCCTCGACCTCTGTCGTTCCCAGACGTCTCGACCCTTGGACAAAATCGGCGTCTCCTTTTATCAGCGGACCCATCATCTCGTCAAGGTCGCTCGGATCCCATTGGCCGTCGGCATCCACCACTGCAACGAATTGGGACTTGTTGTACAGCGCAAACAGGTATCCGGCCTTGAGTGCGGCCCCCTGGCCGGAATTATGGGGCATGTCAAGCACCATTGCACCCGCTGATTTGGCGATAGACGACGTGTTGTCGGTGGATCCGTCATTGATCACTAGAACTTGGGTCTTCAATCCACCTGCGATCCTTGGTACTCTTAATATGACGTCTTTTATCGAGTCTTCCTCATTGAAGGCCGGAATTAATACAAGTATCACGTTCGGAGGAACTTCCACCTTATCGACAGAGATTTTTCGAAATGATTCGGAAAGATCTTTGGGCAGGCCTTTTTCGAGAAGCTCTCTATTCGTAGGAGTAATGTTGAAAATTTTCTCGAACACAATGTAAATAGGCTAACCATTCGGCGAATTGATTTCCACACAAAACACCGACTGGTGTATTCCCAGCTAGTTGGCTAGTTTTGATTTTTGGAACGAAATCTTTGTTTTGGTTCTTGACATAGCTGAACTACGGTGGTGAAATTACACAGGATGTTGTGTTCGATTAGACGTGACGATCAATATATTGTGTTTTTACGAGACATTGTCATAGCCAACGTGTAATATCGCCTTGAATAAAAGATTGGCGGATTCAGAGGCTCACACAGGGCACGGCTGAGAGAAGAATTTCACGATTGCGTTGATGATCTAGGCCCTGGTTGTTCGAGAAAGTTCTTATTCAGTTTCAGTTGAAGATCTGTCTGTCTGATCAGGTGGATTGGGAAAGGTAGTGTAATGGCAATAGCTCCTCAGAGATCAGGAATAGGGCTCAGGCGTTTTTTCACCACACAGGGGGTCGATCCTTACGACACCGTGGTTTGGGAGCGTCGTGATTCTCGAATAACGAATTTTCAGGACGGCTCAGTCGCGTTTGAACAGCTCCAGGTTGAGGTGCCGTCGACGTGGAGTGTAAATGCGACCAATATTCTCGCGCAGAAGTACTTTCGCGGAACCCTGGGCACTCCAGAGCGGGAGTGGTCGCTGAAGCAGGTGGTTGACCGTGTGATAGACACCATCACCGCCTGGGGAAAAAAGGATGGATACTTTGCCGACGATGACGAGGCAGACATCTTCTCCGATGAACTCAAGTACGCGATCATCCATCAGCATGCAGCCTTCAATTCGCCAGTCTGGTTCAATATTGGCGTGAAAGGGGTTCCTCAGCAGGCAAGTGCATGCTTCATACTTGCCGTAGATGATGATATGAACTCCATCTTGAACTGGTACGTGGAGGAAGGCACCATCTTCAAGGGCGGTTCCGGATCCGGCATCAATCTTTCCAAGATTCGGTCGTCTAAGGAACTTCTAAAGGGCGGTGGCACTGCGTCCGGCCCGGTCAGTTTCATGAGGGGTGCTGACGCTTCGGCTGGGACGATAAAGTCCGGGGGGAAGACCAGGCGTGCGGCCAAAATGGTCATTTTGAATGCGGACCACCCTGATATTGAAGAGTTTATCTGGTGCAAGACCATCGAAGAGCGCAAGGCGCGGGCTCTGAGAGATGCCGGCTTCGATATGAGCCTGGACGGCCGGGACAGCTTTTCCATTCAATACCAGAACGCCAATAATTCCGTGAGGGTTACGGACGAGTTCATGGAGGCTGTGGTAGACGATCGAGACTGGGAGCTTAAGGCTGTAACAGACGGTTCAGTTATCAAGACTCTGAAGGCTCGTGAACTCATGAGGCAGATATCGGAGGCGGCGTGGGATTGCGCTGACCCTGGACTCCAGTACGACACGACAATCAACAAATGGCATACTGCGCCGAACACTGGCCGAATCAATGGCTCAAACCCTTGTTCAGAGTATGTTCACCTCGATAATTCTGCATGCAACCTCGCAAGTCTTAACCTGATCAAATTCCTCAAGCCTGACGACACGTTCGACATTGAAGGCTTCAAAGTGACTGTCGAGGCTGTTTTCACTGCACAAGATATTTTGGTCGGAAACGCCGATTATCCGACGGAAAAGATCGGTGATACCTCCCGTAAGTTTCGTGAGCTCGGAATCGGATACGCCAATCTTGGCGCCATGCTAATGGCCCTGGGCCTTCCCTATGATTCAGAGGGTGGAAGGGCTATGGCCGGCGCGGTGACGGCCTTGTTGACTGGAACCGCCTATGCTACGTCAGCGCGAATGGCAGCTCGGCTTGGTCCATTTGCGGGTTTCTATGACAACAGAGAGCCAATGCTGGGTGTCCTAAAGATGCATCGGGCAGCTGCTGACAAGATAGATCAGTCTGAGGTGGCGCCGGAACTCATTGGCGCGGCCAAGCACGTGTGGGACGAGGCAATAGAGGTGGGATCCACTTATGGAGTGAGAAACTCCCAGGCATCTGTTCTTGCGCCAACCGGAACGATCGGTTTGATGATGGATTGTGACACCACGGGAGTTGAGCCTGATCTTGGACTGGTAAAGTCAAAGAAGCTGGTTGGCGGTGGAACCATGGCAATCGTGAATCAGACTGTTCCGCGAGCACTCGCAAGGCTGGGGTACAGTGAGTCGCAGGTTGCCTCGATCGTTGCCTACATAGATAGGCACAAGACCATAGTGGGCTCACCAGATCTCGACTCCCGGCATCTTCCAGTTTTTGCCTGCTCAATGGGCGACAACACGATTCACTACCGCGGTCATGTCAAAATGATGGCGGCCGTTCAGCCGTTCATCTCGGGTGCAATTTCAAAGACCGTCAACATGCCTGAAGATGCGACAGTTGAGGAAATCGAGCAGCTTTTCGTTGAGGCTTGGCGACTTGGTGTCAAGGCAGTGGCAATCTATAGGGACAACTGCAAAGTAGCTCAGCCACTGACGACCAAGGGCAAGGCATCTGCCACGCTCACTCCGTCCGACTCCAAGTCAGAGTTGACCCATAAGATTGCGGAGCTTGAAGAGGCGCTTCAATCACAGACCGTCATAGTTAAGCGTCCAGTGCGCGAACGTCTGCCACGCAGGCGCAAGTCTTACACCTTTGCATTTCGTGTATCTGATTGCGAGGGCTACGTGACTGTCGGTGAATACGAGGACGGTCGGCCCGGAGAAGTGTTCATGAAGGTTTCCAAGCAGGGGTCAACTTTGGCTGGGATTATGGACGCTTTTTCGATATCTGTTAGCCTCGGTTTGCAGCACGGAGTGCCGCTTTCCACCTACGTCAAGAAGTACACCAATATGCGTTTCGAGCCTAGCGGCATAACTGATGACCCTGATCTTCGATTTGCCTCATCCCTTGTGGACTACATATTCCGTCGTTTGGCAATTGACTACCTGACGGTGGAGGAGAGGACTGAATTGGGAATCTCGACCACAGAGGAGCGAACTCAACTGACCTTGTTCACGGGTGATGACGTTGCAGGTGACTATGCGCATCTTGATTCACCATCGAAGTCGTCTTCACGGTCTGCAGAGGACAACCTTATTCCAGGGCCAACTTCGAAAGATGCTCCGTATTGCTACCAATGTGGCAATCAGATGCAGCGTGCGGGTTCGTGCTATGTCTGTCCTTCCTGCGGTACGACAAGCGGCTGTTCGTAAAAAGGCGTATTATTGCATCTAATGCAACATAGTCAGGGTTTTGCATATTGCCCTGACCAGGGTATTTGATTAGGGGGAACGCTCGAGCCAGAATCTCGAGCGTTCCCTATTATTGTGCCCGCCAGGTAGGCAACTATGGCGTGGTGGTATTATGACGACAGGGTACAAAGGCAGTAAAGTCCTCACGAGACCTACCGAAGAGAATGGGATGTATTTGGCTATTTTGTTTGGGAGGAAAGTCCGGCGCAGGGTAGTAATTATTGTGGGCGTTGCTGGTTTTGTTGCGCTAGATATAATATTGGGCACATTCTCAGGTGCCGGATTGCGGACATCAAGTTTGGCAAAGTCTTCTCCAGGCCACAGCGATATATCGAAACTGACTTCTCCACAATGGCCTTTAGCCAAACAAACCAATGCAAGCCTTCCCACCTGGTTGTATCTTCCTGGCAACGGTGGGGGGAAACTCAACTACTATGCCTCAAAGTATATGACTGACGTTTATGGAGGATTAGTTGCCACCGATGGTGCTTCTCATTTTGAGGTTTTTATGACCGCGCTTGATGGTGGTCAAGAAAGCACGTTGCTTCGGGCGACCTCAGTCCCAGCGTCTAAGGTTACTTTCGTATTGACTCCGACCACTCTTGCACAACAGCTAGAGCTGCAGAAGCAGGTAAATGCAGCGATGGGGGTGATTCAGGCAGAAGGTATCCACCTCGTGGGCAATGGACCTGATATTCAGACTGGAAAGTTGGAGCTGCGAGTCGTCAATCCCACACCGGCTCAGATTTCCTACCTGACTCAGAGCTTCGGTCCTTATGTTGAAGTCGTATCAAGCCAAGCTGACACGATCCTGTCCTGAGCCTCGCCATCCCCAAAGGAATAACAGGTTGCACTAGACTAGCTTTGAGTCAGGAATAGTCACTACTTCGAATATGTATACTTCGCCAGTATCGAGGGGAATTGTTGCGTGTCTCGTTCTCATTCGCTCCAGAGTGAGACAGTAACATAGTCAAAATGCAAACCTAGCAACTTCGTCCGTCTCTCTTGGACTACGGTCTAAGGGAGACGTGACTATTTGAGTAACAGCGGCCTGGTCACGGAAATACTGTGAATGCAGACCACATGGGGTTCGCTATCAGCACTGGGTCGCACTCAACGGCGGGGGCATCAGAAACCAGATCGGGCACGTACCTCATATATTTGAATGAACTGGAAAAGCCTATTTGGATTTTTTGGATCTCTAATGCCGTGGCAAATGACAAAAAGATCGACGAGGTGGTCATGACCTGGCGTGAGGTCAGTCTCGCCAGCGCAAGCTTCTTCTGCGGTGGCGCTTGTTGGTTGTGCTGTGCGGGGTTTGCACCGGTCCTTCGGTCGGCCCGCCCTCCTGCTGAATGAAGACATTATCCGTGTTCTCCAAAATGCCATCCTGGCTTTGGAAGATGTCGAGGTTGTGATCCTCGAGAAGGGCGTCCTCGGGATGTAGCTGGGTTCGAGTGGCTTCAGTTTCATCTTCGGCTTCACCGGCTGGCGCTAAATTCTGTACGGTCATTGGATTCGCACCCTGGTAAGCAGGCGCTTGTAATTCTGTTAGTCCAGTCTCAGGATCTGCCAAAATGGCCCTTTG
>JABEUP010000148.1 GCA_013044365.1 Acidimicrobiaceae bacterium | reverse complement strand
CTGTGGTTTGTACACGAAATAGATTCAGGAGTGCCATTTGGTGACATTGGTCGTGTTGCGCGGACGGCTGCAAGCGATGAAAGAGCGCTACCCATGGATAGCGCCTAAACGTTACGCCGGTACAAAGGTCATTCATTTTTGGAATCAATTGGCTATTGCCTTAATCGTATATTTTGGTTATGAGGCGACATCTTCTATCGCCGGCGGATCTAATAAGGAAGCGGTCTCCAATGCAATTAAAGAAGTAAGGCTTGAGAGAGCACTTCACATCTTTAATGAGCACGGTATCCAGAGTTTCTTTGTTGACCATTTTGTGTGGTTGGTACGGTTGTCAAACCTGTTTTACGTGACTGTACATTTTGTTCTGCCAGTAGTGGTCCTGGTAATCCTGTTTAGAAAATTTCCCGAACGGTACCTTGTTTGGCGTAACGTGATGGCGGTTCTGAACATTATTGCGTTAGTAATTTTCGCCATGTTTCCAGTGGCGCCACCGCATATGCTACCGGCTTCCTACCATTTTATTGACACTCAGTCTGTTATCGGTGGCGCAGGTTCGTTGGATGCGATGTTGATGAAGGATGCCGGAAATCCTTATGCGGCGATGCCGAGTTTGCATTTTGCGTGGGCAATCTGGTGTGCATGGGCACTGGCTCCGGTGGTTAAGAACAAGTGGGCCCGTCGTGCGCTAATTGCGGATCCTTTTGTGACAACGTTCGTTGTTATTGTTACTGCCAATCACTTTTGGATTGACATTGCTGGCGGAATGTTGGTTTTTTTGATCTCTTGCTCAATGTTTAAAGCTTTTTCCCAAAAGAACATCGAAGACAAAGTTGTGTTGGGGTCGAGTCGCCACTAATTTGCGCGAGTTGCTAAGTTTTGGCCGCTAAGCCAGGTTCCATCCGCCTGCATCGAATGTATTTCCGTCATGCGCCTAAAATAGATATTATGTCAAGTTGTGTCTGATGAGAAAATCCGCCCGGCTCAGTGGTCTTGATTGCCCCTCCTCCGCTTTTGGTATTTCTTGTTGTGGGATTATCTTGCAAATGGGATGATTAAAAAATATTTGCGTGGTTTACCTGTTAGCTTGTGCTAGTTTTCTGTGGGTTGCGTAAATCCCTTGCGCGACATGGTGCCCCAGTTGCGGTCTGATTTAAGTACCGCCTGCATCAGACCTTCAAGCCTCCAGTACGCGTGTAACTGTCTGAACCCGAAGTTTTCCAGAATCGAAGCCTCTATTGCTCGAACGAGATCCCGCCACTGGTTGTAGCGATGATACGAGGCTTCTTCAATTAGCAGCGAAAGTATCGAGAGAAGTATTCCATAACCAATCGCGACTAGGAAGAAGAGTCCGGCAAAGTAAAGATTTACAAAATTTAGTGCCAGGGCTATTACCAGGATCACGATTCCGGCAAGTTCTACCAGCGGGCCAAACAGTTCGAAGAATACAAAGTATGGAATCGCCAGCATTCCTAGTGTTCCGTAGCGCGGATTCATGAATAATGCAGGGTTACTCCAGAGTGTATCTGCCAGGCCTCGTGACCATCTTCTCCGCTGCTTTCTGAGTGTGGCAAGATCCTCAGGCACTTCGGTCCAACAGACTGGTTCGGACACAAAGGTTACTTTATAGGGCGTCTTCTGTTTTCGGAGGTATTTGTGAATTCGGGCAACCAGATCTGCATCTTCGCCTATCGAGGCGTGGTTGTATCCGTTGACTGCGATTACCACATCTTTGCGGAAAACGCCGAATGCTCCTGAGATGATCAGCAGTGCTCCTAACTGTGACCAGCCGGACCTTCCGAGGAGGAACGCCCTTAGGTATTCGATAACCTGAATGCGCGCCAGCCAATTGTTGGGCATCCGTACTTGGGTTACCCGGCCCCGGTACGTGGCGCAGCTGTTGGCTGGACGGATTGCCCCGCCAGTTGCGACCACCCGGAGGGGGTCATCAACAAAAGGCATAGTTACTTTTATTAGGGCTTCTTCGTCGAGAATGGCATCTGCGTCTACCATGCATAGAAGGGGGTATTTGGCGATATTGATGGCTGCATTCAGGGCATCTGTCTTTTGTCCTATAGATTGCTTCCTTACTACAGTTAGGTCAATTAGTCCCTTAGCTATGTGGACGGAGTCGATCTTACCCATCGTTGGGACGAGTTGCGGAACCACCACCGGGATTTCCACTAAGTCAAAGGCCTGTCGAAGTTTTTCGAAAGTCAGGTCGGTAGAGCCATCCTCTACGATGATCAACTCGAGTTGCGGATAATTAAGCGCCAAGATGGCCCGAGCGCTTTCCACAATTCCCGCCTCTTCGTTATGGGCGGGAACAAGTACCGAGACTGGCAACGTTGACGGGCTCTTTAGCGCATCTTGAAAGCTGGTGAAAGGCTTCTTGCGAAAATACTCCCCCAGGTTAATTGCGGCCACCGCTATCAGGATTAGATAAATAGTGTTGAGCGCAAGAAAATAGCTCAGGCCTAGCCAATTGAGCACTTGAAATATGTGTGAGAGAGTTCCCCTCATAGGAAGTGTGTCCAGGTGTCATAACCTCTAATATCTTCTTCGACGTTGGAGGACTTAACTGCGGTTCGAGCGAGTTCCTCCCGGGCGATAAGGGCTCCTGGGGAATCGGTGTCTATCAGTCGCCAGAGTACCTGAATACCTTTGGGCCCCATTTGGGAGGCCGCATGCGCGGAAGCACGAGCCAACTGGGTATCTTCTTCGTTGACCAGTTGTGCGATCTCGTCAATAACTTCGTTTCCTCCAATTGACGCCAGTGCTCCGCAACTTATCATTCGCAGACCCCTGGGCATTTGTTTTTGTAGGCTGTTCCGAAGTGGTGCTAGTGCCCGCGGGCTTCCGATTCGTCCGAGAGCTCTGGCGCATCGTATCTGTATATCGACCGAAGGATCTTGTTCGAGGTGGTCGATCAAGTCTGAAGTATATTCAACCGCACCGAGCAGCCCAAGAATTTCCGCCGATGCGGCCCGTACCAGCTCTCCTTTTGCCGAAAGTCCACTTCGGATCAAGGGCTTTCCTGCCGGGCCCATTCGCATAAGTGCTACTAATACCGTTCCGAAGGGAACCACTCGCTTTTTGCTTTCGATTGCTTTGAATAGCGATGGGATCGAGGAAGGATCTCCTAGCTGGCCTAAACCTCTGGCGGCGATCATCCTGACGTCACGCTTGCGATCCCGCAGCAGTTTCTCTAAAGGTTCACGTGCTTGTGGAACCCCCAAGTTTCCTAAAAATGAAGCCGCACGACACCTGCCCAGATACCCAAATCTCCTGGTTCGCCGTATCGCCTGATCAATGGTTCCGCGTGCTTCAAGGAAGGAAACCAGGATATCTTTTGAGGTGCCCTTTACTTTAGTTAGAATAGTTTCCGTAAGCACATCCAGCTGATTTGAACGGATTTTTTTAAGTTCTCTAAGTTCAGAAGG
>JABEUP010000147.1 GCA_013044365.1 Acidimicrobiaceae bacterium | reverse complement strand
GTAGTAGTGTGGCTTAATTTTTTTTTCAATGATGCGGCGACCACCATCTTGGGTCACGTCTATCTGTTGGCCAAAAGTATTGATAGTGCCATTTTGTTCTACAGAGGCAAACATTACCGAGACGAATTGATTATTTGCTCGCGGAATCTGCTGTAAGGTCCAGGTTCTGCCTCCGTCCTTAGTTTCGAACAGTTTTCCGGTTTGATTCACAATGTATCCATGCTGTGTGGTGAGAAAATCTATAGGGGAGCCTAGATTACCGTAGCTAGTGACCTTTGTTGCCGGCAGAACACCAACCTGAGTCCAAGTGAGGCCTCCGTTGCTAGATCTTACGACGGCATTGGCGTTGCCGGGGACACCAATGCCAAAACCAATATCCTGATTCACAAATGACACACCCATCGTTGGATGTGGATGCGTTGTTGGATAAACTTCCTTCCAACTCGTGCCACCGTCCAGCGTGTGAAGAAGAATGCCGTTCCCACTTTCACCGCGGTTGTCTAGCACCCACCCCTCATTCAATGAAACGAAAGACATGCTTGCCAGTGGACCCTCGCTATCTCCGATGGTGGGATGGCTGCTCCAGCTTGCGCCGCCGTCTTGGGTTGAACTAAGTGAGGCCGTGCCCCAACCACAGGCCTCACATACGCCGGCGATGACGGCTTGGTTTGGTCCCAAGACTGCCATGGGCCCAGGAGATGAGCCAGGTCCCCTAGGTACCTTACCTGGGTTACCAGGAGCAGGACCTGCACCAGCGGTGCTAATTCCGAGAACTGGAGTCCAGTTCGTCCCGTTAGTCGTTCGGAACACCGTATATGATGTTTGGCTCATTCCAGAGCCACCGGTTATGAGTGCCCAACATATCTGCGAGGATACTGCATGGACTTTCGCCTCTCCAGGCTTAGCTGTGAGATGCAAGACACGATTCCAAGTCTGGCCCGCGTTTGCCGTCTGGAAAATGTCACCGCCTGCAACTCCAACCCAACCTACACTCGCGGTGCCAAAAGAGACCGATACCGGTGGACTTGGTGCTTGAAGCTCGGCCCAGTGAGCGCCTCCGTCTGTCGTGCGCCAAAGCGCTGAGGGCACCGAGGCAGGAGGTGCGTAGTCACCCTGAGTGATCGCGAATCCCTCCGATGCAGTTACAAAGTCGGCCTGCTGAACTGTGTGCGTAAACGTATAGGTTGACCAGTTCGATCCGCTGTTATGGCTAACCAGGATGCTATGGCCGCCCCAGGCGGCCACGGTTGTCGTTGCTGTCTTCGCTATCGACAGTCCGGTCAGATTCACGCTGGTATGTGCTACTGCGCTAAAAATCTGTCCCCCATCTGTTGTTTTCAAAATAATGCCGTTGCCGTCCATGTATCCGGTAGTGGCTGAGACAAAACGAACAGCACTTAGTCCTCTCCCGTATGGCTGTCCCTGAATGTTGGCATCAATGGACTTGAAAATGGGCGTTGGAGCGATCGAAGAACTCGTCGTCGTTGAAATCGCAGATTGATTGCTTCTTGTTTCGGGCTTGGCCGATTGACCACATCCCAAAAGGGTTATTATCACTAGTGACAACGGTAAAAATAACAGTCTTGGTTTAGTCATTTTTCACTTGATTCCCCCAACTTTTGTCAGCCTATTCCGGAGACGACTTAGCACTGCAGTATGGATTCCCTACTGGCACAGCCCCCAATCCTAACCGACCAAAGATTTCAACTAAATGAGCTGATGGTAATCACTGCGGTTCTATGAGCTGCACTCGGGTCAGGTTTTGTGCCAGCACGGATCTATCCCATAACATAAATGAAATTGAATACCATCGATTCAGTGGTAGATCTCGCACAAGATTCGCCAGTTTCGACCATTTCCGGACCGGGAACCTTTCTTGCTAACTGCAATGCAATACCAACCATTCAAGGTGCGACACCATCCACGTCTTGCAGCGACCTCAATACGTGTAAGCATGATTCACAGAGCCCGTCATGGCTGGAATCGTCAGGATAAGGCCCGAAGAGCTGGCCCAGTGAGATTCATATAATAGAACTGAAAATATGCCGATCTCGCCGAACAAATCACTCTTATTTAATGGAGAATCAATTTCAAGTTTTAGCTTGGCGTTGCACTAAGGCGAACGGAAATCAGTTGCTACTCTTGACTGTATACCGTATCACGGCGTAGACTCCACACATGACAGATGATCTTTCCGCTTTGGGTCACTATACGGGACCGGCCACCCTCATACTCTCAAGTCTTGCCGACGGCCCGAAACACGGATATGCCCTAACCAAGGACATCGAGCATTTCGCTGGAATTCACCTCGCGCCCGGGACTCTGTACGCAGCTCTTGACCGGCTCGTCGACCATGGATTGATCGAAGGACTTGAGGCCGTGGGCAGGCGCCGCCCATACAAGATCACCGCCCAGGGAGCAACGGCCCTCATGGCACATCTCCAAGCTCAGCGCCGCGTAACCGAGACGGGTCTTGGGCGCCTCTCAGGTGCATGGGGCATGCCATGAAGTCGGCTGAACGGCGCTCCCGGCGTCTACTTCGCTGGTATCCGCGTTCATGGCGCGAGACCCACGAAGATGAATTTGCAGCTTTGCTCGAAGATTCGATATTGGATCGACCGTTCTGGCCGGGCCGATCACTCAATATCGTAATGAACGCAATGCGAGTCCGTTCCATTGAACTTCGTGGTTCACCTCGGCGGATACTCCTTGCAACCAGTGCGCCACTTGTCGTTTTTGTCGTGGCGATCGGCTTAGCCACGAACGGATTCGGACTCTTTTCGGTCTCTGGTCCATCGAAAGGTCCAATGCCGTACAGCCCTGGCAAAGGCGTTGCCTACAGCAAGATTCCTGACTACCTATCGGTCTACATCGGGCCGAACGAGATCGGATACACCCCAAAGGCTTACGTCGCTGCATCCAATGGTTCCAGCAATGATTCTCTGCTCGGTCGGATTGCGCCGGTATACGCCAGCAATCTGACGACACTTCTCGGTCATGAATATCCGGGCATCGGTTTCGTGCGGCTTGGGTCCTCGCCTTGGTCAATTTCCTGCAAGCCCGAGAGCACATACGCCAATAACCCACACGGAGGGCAAACCATCACCGCCATTTCATGTCCTTCTGCAACACTGGTTCTTCCCAATATCGTAGGCATGGTGACACCCACTGCGGTCGGCGAGCTCTCAGGG
>JABEUP010000146.1 GCA_013044365.1 Acidimicrobiaceae bacterium | reverse complement strand
CTACGCTGTCGCTAGCTCGACCTCAACCGTTCCCCGTACGATCCGGTCCAGGTGACCCCGGATCCGTTCATCGTCGATCTTGATGACATTGCCCAAAACTTGGCTATCATCCCCGTTCATGGTGGCTCTTCCTCTCGTTTGAATGGTCTTGTCGTGGTTGACTGCCACTCAAGCCCGAGTCGGGGCCGCCTACCCAATCCAATTTTGCGAAAGAAAGCCTACGTCATCCGCTAGTGTCAAGCTCGTGCGGCAGTCCCCACAGAGGAGAGCGTCTGTTTACTCGGTTCTTCCAAAGAGGGCTGATTAGAGCTTCCAGCAGACAACCAAGAGATGCCTGCATGAAGGAACGTGGAAACAAAACACTTCGCGCGCTTGATCGTTGGCTGGGAATTCCGATTCTCTTTCTACTCGGAGTTTTTCGACGGCATAGGAAGTTGCCGCGCATGGTACATAGCGTCGGGCTTCTTATGCTCGGCGCGATTGGTGACACCTTGCTTGCCTCATCATTAATTGATGATCTCCGCGTCCGCTTTCCGGGGGTCCGCATTGTGGGTTTTATTTCTTCGGCTAACCAGGGTATCGAGGGGATTATCGACGGAGTGGACGAGTATGTCCTTGTACCTGTCACGTCCCCTCATCGAGCTGTTCGCGCGATACGTACTCGTACCGTAGATTTGCTCATTGATTTTGGACAATGGGCGCGGATCAGCGCTATTCTCAGCGCCTTGTCGAAGGCGCGCTTCACCGTTGGCCTGCGCAAAGCTGGTCAGTACCGGCACTTTGCTTATGATATTGTGAGCCCTCAACTCAACGATCGCCACGAACTGGAGAATTTTCGAGGCTTGGTCCGCTGCATCGGAATATTCCCGCAGGGTCAGCCGCGCATAAGGCGAGATGCCCTTCTTAGTGCATTGTCTGTTGAACTTCCTAAACCTTTTATAGTATTTCATCCTTGGGCGGCCGGGTACCGTCATGATTTGCGCGAATGGCCGCCCGCGTTGTGGTTGGAATTAGCCCACACGCTTGTCGCCGTTGGCTATGCTATTGTTATTACGGGAGGACCAGGGGACCGAAAGCGGTCAGAGGCACTGGCAAGCCTGGCAGATAATGTCGATGGATCGGCATTACATGTATTGGCTGGTTCGATAACACTTGCTCAAACGGTACGGGTTCTGGCCGAGGCTGCGGCTGTTATTTCTGTAAACACCGGCATAATGCATGTTGCGGCAGCTCTCGGATGTCCACTTGTTGCCTTACATGGTCCGACCAATCCTCGGCGGTGGGGGCCCCTGAGCAATTGCGCGGTAATCGTCGGACCCGGTGCTGACAAGGGGGGGGCCTATCTGGACCTTGGGTATGAGTATCCACTACATGCAAAAAACATAATGGAGAACATTGAAGTCAAAGATGTATTAAACGGCCTTGCAAATGTGCTGCCCACAGCGACCGCCCTAGGTCACAAACTCATAAAAGGCATTTCCATTCGTAGCGAACAGTGATTCAAGCTCCTCGACGGAGGAGCCCTGATGCACCAGCGCCGCTACGAACTTTCGGATTTCGAATGGTCGATCATAGAACCCATTCTGCCCAACAAGCCGCGCGGTGTCCCGCGGGCGGACGATCGGCGCGTGCTCAACGGCATCTATTGGCGGCTCCGAACCGGTTCCCCCTGGGCGGATATCCCCGAGCGCTACGGGCCGGCCACGACCTGCTACAACCGCTTTGTGCGGTGGCGGAAGCTGGGCGTGTGGGACCGGATTTTCCAAGCTGTCTCGAAGGGTTACGACGGCGATCTGCAAATGATCGACTCCTCCTCGATCCGCGTGCATCAGCACGCCGCCAACGTCAAAAAGGGGACTCGCAAGTTACCACTGGGAACGAGCCTGGATCCCGATGCATGGGGCGCTCGCGAGGCGGACTGACCACCAAAATCCATGCCCTTGTCGACGCTCATGGCCTGCCAATCGCGCTCAAGCTCAGCGAAGGACAGGCCCACGACGGCAAGAGCGCGCAAGACATGCTGACTAAGCTCGGGCCGGGGCAGATTCTGCTTGCTGATCGGGCCTATGACAGCGACGCCCTGCGCCAGTCTTTGGCCAACCAGGGCGCCTGGGCCAACGTCAAACCCATGCCCGGCAGGGTGCGGATCCCCGCCTTCAGCGCCTTCCTCTACCGCTATCGAAACCTGGTCGAGCGCTTCTTCAACAAACTCAAGCATTTTCGGGCCATCGCCACGCGCTTTGAAAAGCATAATGCCAATTACCTCGCCCTCATCAAGCTCGCTTCCGCCAGAATCTGGATGCGGTTTATGAGTCGGTGACCTAATGCAAGCGGCCGACTTGGACCGCCTTACGTGAGCTGAGGGGATCTGCGAACTTACGTCCGAACTGAATCCTTAAGGACGTAAGTTTAGGTGCGTGCGGAGCTGATAACGGGGGCCGGTTCGCCGCCGGATTCCAGCGTCCCCTGGATAAAAAGACGGGGCAAGGTTATTGGCTAGATTTTACACGCTAATGGGTACACATTGCGCGACGGCAAATTGTAAGATAGGATGACGATAACATAGTGCCATACATACAACTGAAAAAATATGAACTACAAAGACACGTTAAAAAAGCATTTTCGAAAGAATGGCAAAACTGACTTTTTATCGAAATTAAATTCAAATTCATCAATTTTAGATGTTGGATGTGGGAATAATTCACCGTTTTGCACCAAACAAATCTTACCAGATTGTATCTACACAGGCTTAGATGTTGGAGACTACAACCAAACCAAACCGTTGCTGGCAGACAATTATGTTATTACAACTCCTCAAAATTTTTCCAAAGAAATAGCTAAATTTTCAAAAGCATTTGACGCTGTTATATCAAGTCACAACTTAGAACATTGCGACGATAGAGAAATGACACTAACAGCAATGTTGGAGGCGTTAAAAATTGGTGGAAAATTATATTTGTCATTTCCTTGCGAGCAAAGCGTAAATTTTCCCCAACGCGGAGGAACATTAAACTACTATGACGACTCTACTCATAAATTATCCCCCCCCAATTTTAATGAAACGCTATCTTACATTAAACGAAAGGGATTTGAGATTGTGTATGCGGAAAGAAATTATTCGCCAAAAATTCTAAGTTTAGTTGGTAGGGCTTGCGAGCCACTGTCTAAACTAAGAAATAAAAATATGACGGGAACTTGGGAATACTATGGTTTTGAGTCAATAATAATTGCGGAAAAAATTAGATAAGCTCTACCGCGAGTTGGCGGCCAGATGAATTGCCCTTCGTACAGCCACTTCGTTACCAGCACCACGCCGCTGCCGTCCCAGGCCAGAAGCTTTACCCGGTCCATAGTAAGCGATGCGTCAGCACCCTTTGATTGTAAGCGTGGAGCACACCCCACGTAGCGTAAGCGCGTAGCCTGGGCCGTTCAGTTTTGGGCTTGATAATTCCAGGGCATGAGGGCGTCGAGGTCGCGATTTGGCCAGCCGGCGGCGAGACGCTCGAGGGTGAGCTTGAGCCATGCATAAGGATCAACGCCATTGATCTTTGCCGTGGTAAGG
>JABEUP010000145.1 GCA_013044365.1 Acidimicrobiaceae bacterium | reverse complement strand
GACTTATCACGACTGGCGAGGCACCCAGTGGGGAGAAGGAAACTACGAGGATGTGTCGGGTTTCTGCAAAACCGTGTCCTTCCCCGAGATTGAGCAGCACGGCTTCGCGCTTACACCGGGGCGCTATGTGGGCGCTACAGATGTTGAGGACAACGATGTGGCGTTTGAAGATCAAATGGAAAAGCTGACCGGTGAACTGTCGGCGCTGCTCAATCGTGGCGCGGAACTCGAAGCAGAAATCAAGGCGAATTTAAGCAGGGTTGGATATGGCATTTGATCCTGACCAAGTCGAATGCGTTGGCGATCTCGCGTCACTCCAGCGCGGAAATACCTACAAGAGCAAGCTATTAGGCTTCCCCGGCCCAATCCTGCTCGGCTTGGCGTCAATCGAACGAGGCGGTGGCTTTCGTTCCGACAACCTCAAGACCTATGGCGGGGATTCGCCTGAGAAACTACGGCTGTACCCCGGTGATCTCTACGTTTCGCTGAAAGACGTTACACAGGCAGCGCATCTGCTAGGAGCGGTAGTGCGAGTTCCCGAAGGGGTACGCGGTCGCCTTACACAAGACACCGTAAAACTCGTAATACCTGGCGTACCGAGCGACTGGAAAGCGTACCTATACTGGCTCCTGCGAACACCCGAGTATCGCGCTTACTGCAAGGCAAACTCGATGGGGACGACGAATCTCTCACTGTCCCGCGAAGACTTTCTGTCTTTCCCTGTGCCGCCGTTGTCGATGGCGCGGCAGCATGCGGTCACGGTGCTCGAATCCATTGAATCTCGCATCAACCACAACCGCGCCCTTGCCGCCAACCTCGAAGCCATCGCCCGGCGGCTGTTCAAATCCTGGTTCGTGGATTTTGACCCCGTGCGCGCCAAGGCCACAGGTGAAAAACCTCCCGGCCTCGCCGACGACATCGCGGCGCTGTTCCCGGATCGGTTTGTGGGAAGCGAGAGCGGGGAAGTGCCAGAGGGGTGGGTATATCAACCAATCACCAGCATTGCATCCGTGCTTTCAGGAGGCACACCAAAACGATCGGCGACCGAATACTGGGATGGCGATATCCCTTGGTACTCTGTCGTCGACGCCCCCAAGGGTAGTGATACTTTCGTTGTTCAAACTTCGGAATACATCACCCAATTGGGCTTGGCGAAAAGCGCGGCCAAATTACTACCTGCTGGAGTCACTATCCTGAGTGCGCGAGGCACGGTTGGAAAACTCGCCTTGACTTGCGGGCCTATGACCATCAACCAGTCGTGCTATGCCATGAAGTGCGATCTCGGCGATTACTTCACATACTTCACGATCGCTCAGTCTATCGAATGGCTGAAGCAAAATGTGCATGGGGCCGTTTTCGATACAATCACCAAAGCAACGCTCAATGGAATGATGGTTGTTACCCCTCCAAGAAAGGTTGCTCTGGCATTTGAGGTAATCGTCAAACCACTTATGTTGAGAATCGAGACGAGCGTCCGTGAGTGTCATATACTTCTAAGCATTCGCAACCTTCTACTTCCCAGCCTAATTTCTGGCAAACTCCGCATAGAAGAACAGGGGCTGTCCAATGTCTAATCTCTTATTGAAGTCCGACAACACGCCTCCTCCGCAGGTCTTTATGTACTGCGATGAGTCTTGCCATCTGCCGAACGACCATCAGAAATCGATGGTGCTAGGTGCAATCTGGTGCCCTGGCAATCAGCGGCAGCGTCTAGGAAGAGCAGTTAAGGCGCTAAAGAAGAAACACTGCATCGGACCAGGCATAGAGATCAAGTGGACGAAAGTTTCACCGGGCCAACTTGATTTCTATCTGGCTTTGATTGATCTATTTTTTACGGAATCTGATCTGCGTTTTCGTGCCGTGGTGATCCCTGACAAGGACGCGCTCAATCACGAGGCCTTTAACCAAAGCCACGACATCTTTTACTACAAGATGTGGTATCAATTGCTCATACAGGTGATAGACAACCAGCACCGCTTCCGCATCTACCTCGACACAAAGGACACTGGCGGCAAACATAGAATCGAAAAGTTGCACGAGGTGTTGTGCAACAGCAAGTTGGACTTCAAAAAAAATGTCATCCAGGAAATCACGCTACTGCATTCGCACGAAGTACCTCTATTGCAACTGGCAGATATGCTTATCGGTGCAGTGTCTTATGTCAATCGCGGTATGAGTAGCAGTCCTGCCAAGCAAGCGCTGGTCGAAAGTATTCGACAGAAAACGGGATGCTCGCTGAATACTTCCACTCTGCTTCACGAGGACAAGTTCAACCTCTTCGTCTGGCGTTCTCGGGAGCCGATGCCGTGATGCCACCTGAATTGCTGAGCTTTGACGGTGACTGGCAGTCCTATGAGGATATGATATACGCCGCTTACATGGAGACTATCGTTAACAGTGGCCTGATGTTTCGGAGTGCTCCGGTAAAGTCGCAGTATAGGCCTGAAACCAAGGGGAAAGGATTCGGTTTCTGGCACGCCATTTCCGAATCATCCTCACATCAATCCCGAAGCGAGGACGAACGCACGCCGGACCTGCGGCGATGTGAGCGTATCCGCTGGATTGCTTGGGCAATCGAGAACGCGGGCCAACTAGGCTTTCTGTGTTGGGAAAACCAACGCTATGGCGAAGCGAGGGTTATTATCTGGGCAGAGGCGCATGACTATGTCGTGGTACTTGCCCCTCGCAATAACTACTACCTGCTCAAGTCTGCGTACGTTGTGGACAAGCCACACAGACGGCAGTCGTTTCGTGTCGAATACGATGCGTATTGCAAACTCAGAAAAGGCTGAAACCCCGCTCCATTGCTGGAGAAGGGCCTCGGATGCTCCTTCCGCACATGGCGGATGAGACTGGGTTGATTATGTGGTCAAGGAGGATTAATGTCAACAGTTTTATAGCATTTTTCTGCATTTGTTTGAAGCAACGCACACATTTTACACTCATTTGGGGGGGCCGGGTACTCCGAAGGCCAGAAACGACTCGGTTTAACCAAAAAAAGCCCTATCGTTAGCGGCAAATCGGAGCAGTAAAATATGACCGAAAACGACCTCGAACAAGCCTGCATTGACTGGTTCCGCAATTTGGGCTGGGAGTATGCCCAGGGCGAGACGATTTCCCCTGGCGGTTTCGCCTCGGAGCGTGAGCATTACAACGAGGTCGTCCTTGCTCCACGTTTTCTCTCGGCGCTTGAGCGTCTGAATCCAGGAATTCCTGCGGTGGCCATCGACGATG
>JABEUP010000020.1 GCA_013044365.1 Acidimicrobiaceae bacterium | reverse complement strand
TTATTATTCCGGTTGGGATGGCATTGGCAGGAGTTTCATTTGCAGGTTCGATCAGACCATTCCTAACCAGCGCCTCAATATTGCAAATGATGGTGGCTCTTTTCATTCTGGGCCTTTGTTGGTATTGGTCAAATAAACTGATGAGCTTTCCAAGCTGGCCGGCTCAGAAGTTAAGTAATTCCAGCTACGAACCCCAGGTCCTTATATGACTCCAGGCGCGTTCCTGCTTGTCGTCATCCTCGCCGGGATTGGACTCGCATTAATCACTCCGTCCCGGACTCCTTCAATACATCTGCCCTCATGGACCAAGTCTGAAGCAGTCTCCAAAATGACTAAACGAGCAGTGCAAATAGTTGCCGCGGTACTCGGCGCCGCAGCCACCATCCTTCTCCTTCCCGGACAGGCAATCGTCCCTGTGTCGTTGATTGGCGCGGCAGCGGGCCTGGCGGCCGCCAGAATGATCGACAAGACCTTCGCCGGCTTGAGGAGAAAGCGGAGACTCAGGGCACTGGACTTTTCAATAATTGCTTTTCTTGAGCAAATCCATATCAAACTTGCGAATGGGAATTCGCTTCTCGCGACAATCGTCACCTCGGGCGGCATCGCCAATCAGGACATCTGTTACCTTCAAGGCCTGGTCAAATCCGGGCTTGACCTTGAAACTGCAGCACTGTACTGGATTGAAGAGTTTGACACTCCATCCAAGAGACGCCTGGTCGATCTATTGCTAGCCAAAACAACCACTTCTGAAACTCTGACACTTTTGGCCGTACTGCTGCAACAGCTTAAAGACGAACAGAGATTCACCCTTATTGCCGACATTGAGAAACGCAGTCAACTGGTGTGGATCCCGGTCACTATTGCCGTACTGGTACCTGGGATGATCTTCATAGCAATTCCACTCGAGGCAACTCTGCGCACCCTGATCGGCTGATTCGATTCCCCCCATAATCCCAATAACTTTATTCCAAGGAAAATCATGAACTCGATTATCATTTATGCGTTAACAACATTTTCAACCCTTATCAAGCGGACCTCGCGTCCGGCTGATGAAAGCGGCGAGGGAGTGGTATCCTCGGCTGTCGCGGTGGTGATCTTCTCTGCGCTCGGAGTTGCCATGTGGTATGCATTTCGAGACACAATGAACACTGCCACGACAATGATCAATTCCCAAGTTGCGCTGCTAGGCAACTAACCGTGATCGTCCTGCGAACCAAAGATAACCCGGGAAGCGGTATGGTAGGCGCACTTATCGGATTGATTTTCGTTGCAATCGGTTTAATTGCAGTCGCAAAACTCACCGAAACTGTGCTGCTGACACAAAGGCTCGACGCCCTGGCAGCCGACGCGGTTCGCAGGATCACCGTTGCCAGCGGTATTGCAAACCCAAACGCTGAAAATGAAGCCGAACTTCGGATTGAAAATGCACTGCCCAACTACAGGAGTGACCTCAGCTTCTCGCTCATGCGAACCTCCAATATGGTCACGTTTCAAATACATTTGAGCAATTATTCGGTGGCAATCTGGCCTGGAATCGGTACCGGTACCGACACCCTTTCAGCAGAAGCAACTGCACGGGAGGAAAGTTGACAAATGGAAACTAAGTACATCTGCTATCACGTCGAAGACGGCATCGTTGAAAACTTATTTATTTATGCGCTCATCGCCGTCTCGGTGATGACCACGAGCGCACTGGCAGCATTTGTGATTCAGGGGCAGCGGTATCAGGCTGGACTCGATCTTGCAACCCATACCGCCGTACGAGACATCGTGGCCAGCGGAAACCTGGAAAATCCGGCACAATTGGCCGAGTCTGATCTGACTACGACGTTCAAGAACATGGGACTCGATCTCAGCAGTACCTCCGTCTCGGTAAACAGCGTCGGGGGACGATGTGGATCAATTGCCGTAACGGTATCCAAGACCCTGCATTTCCTTTGGAGAAACGCAGTTGCCATTAATCTTTCTTCCAGCCAGAACGAGCCTAACGACCCTCTTTCATCTGGCATGGGAGGTGTCGCTTTATGCATAGGTTCCTAAGCCGGGCATCCCATCCCTTAGACAGCCGGGGATCGGCGATTTTCCTGGCACCGCTGTTGCTGCTAATGATGGTCTACCTCACCGGGTTTTTCGTTGATCTTGGTGACGGATTCTCCAAAGCCGACGGGCTGGATCAGGCTCTGTCGCTCTCCGCGGCAGCTGCAAGCACTCAGGTTTCAGCCGGCAAATTTTATAGGGACGGCCTTGTGGTGCTCGACCCTGTCTCATCGCAAGAATCCGCGCTTTCACGGCTAATAGCCTCAATGCCCAAGGGAACAGTCCTCGAAAACCCCCCGTCAGTAGCTGTGTCCGGAGGAGCGGTTTGTGTCAGAGCAACTGAGCTAATTAAAATGCCGTTCGCTTTGATTCCCGGGGTGAGCCGTTACTTAAGTTATTCGAGCAGTTCAAGCGCCATTGCAAAAGGCTCAGATACAAGTGTTGCACCCGGATGCTAGAACTACGACATCTGATTAGAAGCATCGGTCAACTATGTTTTAGGTACTGTGACCAATTCAAAGCCAATCCCAATCGCGGTAAAGTCCGGGCCGAACACTTATGTGATGGCTTACCAGCTGGCCGAACCAGAAATTACAGGCTGGAAAACGTATTCACCTGCGTCTAATCTCACCCTTGAAGTCAGTCGTCTTGGCCATGAAAACTGGTCTGCATTGGGTACATTCCCGATCGGATTGCCATTCCAGATTCCTGACGCCTTTGGCCCGGTTCCCCTGTTCCGGACCAAACAGGGTGAAAGTTATCGGTATCTCGGAGTCAGAAAAATTGAGCTTGAAGGCACATCAAACTTTAGAGATATCGGAGGTTACCTGAACTCTGATGGCTCACAAATCAACTTTGGAAAGATCTTCCGCTCGGACAACCTTGCAAAACTCACTAATTCTGACTGGGAAATAATCGATAGCCTGGGTGTCGGACAGATTATTGATCTTCGACACGGCGAAGAAAAGGCCAGGTCGCAAACGGTGCTCCCCAAGGGTTTGGGAATCGAAATCACTGAGATTCCAATTGATGTTGAGATATTTGGAAGGAGCGAGCTCCTCGAACATATTCTCTCCAAGGAGATCAGAAAGATTACCGATGAGGACATGGCGCAGATGTACCAGGATCTGCTGTCCAAGTTCCGCAGCGAACTCACCCAAGTGGTCAATCTTCTATTGGATCCAAGTAAAAAAAGCAAAATTGTCCACTGTACCGCCGGAAAGGACCGCACCGGTCTGAGCGTGGCCTTGGCCCTTTTGATGTGCAACGTTCCTCAACCCCAGATCATGAGCGATTTTCTGCTTTCAAACGCTTTCAGAACACCGGTGCGTATTGCAGCGTTATCAGAAAAACTCAAGTTACACCAGGTGGAAATCGAAGATATCGTCCCCTATTTAAGTGCCTCTAAACCTGCGTTGGCTCGGGCGTTTGAAACCCTTGACGCCCGATACGGCGGAGCGTATGGCTACCTAAACTTTGGTGAAATGTCATCCAGAATAGGAACCGATTGGCCAGGTTACATGTTTGCACCTTCAACCACCTGGTAAATTGCCATTTCCGCTCGCCATCTCCCGCTTCACCAGTTTTTTTTCTACTTTCAGTTATTGCGAAATCTTATGATGTAACATTCATTTGATATTTTGAAATTCAATTAACTTCAACGTTTGGTATGCGAATCCGGGGGGATTTTTAGATGGCAGAGGAACGAAGTGAACCTTTGGTCACGATTGAAGCTCTTATGGACGAGCAAAGGACATTTGCTCCGTCCGAAAAGTTTGTGGCTCAGGCAAACCTCAACTCAGACTCGATATACGCAGAAGGCGAAGATTACGAAACCTTTTGGGAAAAGCAGGCAGGGAACCTCCTGTGGAGGAAACGATGGACCAAAACCCTTGACTGGTCGAACGCACCCTTTGCCAAATGGTTTGTGGACGGCAAGTTAAATGTCACTGAGAGCTGTCTCGACAGACATCTGGAAAAAAATGGGGACAAAGTTGCCTATTACTTTGTCGGTGAACCAGGCGACGAACGTACAGTCACTTATCGGCAGCTGTATTCGGAGGTTTGCCAGTTTGCCAACGGTTTGGCTGCACTAGGAGTCGCCAAAGGCGACCGTGTGGCAATCTACATGGGTATGACGGTGGAACTTCCTATTGCCCTGCTGGCGTGCGCCCGACTGGGTGCTCCCCACTCAGTGGTTTTTGGAGGGTTTAGTTCCGACGCACTTATGGACCGCATAAATGATGCCGAAGCAAAAGTCCTAATCACCTGTGACGAATCATGGCGGAACGGAGGCAAAATCGCCCTAAAGAGCTATGCCGACTCCGCCCTCGGCAACACTCCAACTATTGAACACGTGGTCGTGGTCAAAAGGACCGGAACTGCAGTGCCGATGAAGGACGGACGCGACATCTATTACCATGACCTGATTCGTGACCAGCCAAAAGACCGTCCGGCAACCGAAACCGATTCGGAAGATCCGCTCTTTATCCTTTATACATCCGGAACCACGGGCAAACCTAAAGGTATAGTCCACACCACCGGCGGCTATCTGCTGGGCGCCTCGTATACCCACAGGAATGTGTTCGATATCAAGACTGATGACGTATATTGGTGCACGGCAGACATCGGATGGGTGACCGGACACAGCTATATCGTTTATGGTCCGTTGGCCAATGGAACCACTTCGGTTCTATATGAAGGGGTGCCAAATTTCCCAGATAAAGACCGGTACTGGGCGATTATAGAAAAGTACAAGGTAACCCAGCTCTACACAGCGCCAACTTCAATTCGAACCTTCATGAAATGGGGTACGCAATACCCGGAGCGCCATGACATGTCATCGCTGAGATTAATAGGTACCGTCGGCGAGCCAATCAATCCGGAAGCTTGGATCTGGTATAACAAGTACATAGGCGGAGACAGGACTCCGATAGTGGATACTTGGTGGCAGACCGAGACAGGTCACATCATGATCTCACCACTTCCCGGCGTGACTACCACCAAACCAGGTTCTGCCACAGTTCCGCTTCCTGGCATTGGCGCAGATATAGTAGACGAGGATGGCAACCATGTTCCATTAGGCGGAGGTGGGTACTTAGTACTCACCCACCCGTGGCCTGGAATGTTGCGCACCATATTCAAAGACCCTCAGCGCTTCGTCGATACCTATTGGGGCAAGTTTTCCAAGCCGGAAGAAAACCTCTGGGTCTACTTCGCCGGAGATGGCGCAAAGCGCGATACTGATGGTTATTACTGGCTTCTCGGCCGGGTTGACGACGTGATGAACATATCCGGACACAGAATATCAACCCTTGAGGTCGAGTCCGCATTGGTGGACCATCACAACGTCGCCGAAGCAGCAGTGGTTGGACGCAATGACCCGATAACCGGCCAGGCGATCGCGGCATTTGTCACGCTGAAGGGCCACGTGCAAGGTACGGAGCAGCTGATTACAGAACTTCGCGATCACGTAGCTACAAAGATCGGAAAGATAGCCAGACCGGCGTCAATTGTCTTTACGGATGAACTTCCCAAGACACGGTCCGGAAAAATTATGCGGAGACTGCTAAGAGACATATCCGAGCAAAGACAACTGGGAGATGTAACGACTTTGGCAAATGCCGATGTCGTAAAAGATATTGCGGCGAGGGCAGCCGCTTCGACCACCTCCCAGGAGGATTGACATCTTAGCCTTTTCGTCTCACAGATCAGAAAGACCCACAGGAGGCACCAAGAAGATCTCACCCCAACGCGCATCGGCGCACAGATGTTGAGTACTTGGCTTTCGTACTCGGCAAATAGAAAAACACTCCCAAGACATCCTTGGTCGAGGCAAAACGAAAGGAATCACGATGGCGGATGAAACCCCGGCTATTGCAGATCCAGCGGCGTTGGGCTTAGCTGGATTTGGAGTAACCACCCTAGTTCTCAGCGTGTTCAACGCTGGGATCTTAGATGGCAAACTTGTAGGTGTAGTTCTCCCACTCACCATTTTTTATGGAGGAATCGTACAGCTCCTCGCCGGCATGTGGGAATTCAAACGAGGAAACATATTCGGCACGGTAGCCTTCACCTCGTATGGTGCATTCTGGCTTTCGTTCTATTTGTATGTTCACTCAATTGCAGGAACTCTTCCAGCTGCCCAAGCTAATAAGGCAACCGGACTCTTCTTGCTTGTATGGACAATCTTTACTGCAATAATGACCGTTGCGGCATTTGGTCTCAATGGCGTGATAAAAAGCTTGTTCGTAATCCTGCTGATAACATTTATTCTTCTCACAATTGGTGCTTTTGCTACCAGCGCGACCTGGGCAACCAAAGTAGGTGGCTATACCGGTATCATTACCGCGCTAGTTGCATTGTATGGAACTTTGGGCCTGGTAACCAATGCCACCCATGGCCGAGAAGTAATACCCATGTTTGCAAAGAAAGCATAGGCTAAACGACCTTGCGCAAACGACCTCTCGCAAGAGGGGTCGTTTGTTTTTCAGGAGTCTATTCTTTGGCATCAAGCATCTGCCTGGCTGCAACTTCATATGGAGTTGCAGCCACAATCCGTTGAAGCTGTTGTTTTGATTCCGCGCTCGCTCCAGATTCCAGGTAGCAATGCAGCGCGGACAGCAGGTCTGAATTCACCCCTGACACATCAAGTTCATTTGCCCTTTTCGCCAGTTCCCGGGCCACTTCAAATTCTCCTGCCGCGGCCACCTCAAGCAGTCGAAAGATTACAGTTACTGCCTCCCGCTGAGACCTGCCATCCGATTTCATTTCTGCTCCATTGATTGAACATGGCCGCGGCAATATCCCGTTATAAGCCGTCCAGTTGCAAATCGATTCGACTGAGTCAATCCGGAGTCATGGTCTGGAGCTCCTTAATCTGGTCAAAGGTCACCTTGCCAGGGTCAAGACGCAAAGACACTTGGTTTGCTAAAAGACGGCCCGTGGGCGTCAGAGTTGCCAAACCATAGGATTCTTGATAGAGAAGCCCAATCTGCTCCTTATCGGATATGGCATCGCTTGGAACTCCGCGATTCGTTCTAAGCAACAACTCCAGACCTTCGGTTATTTTCTGTTCTGGGGCAATCTCCTCCAAACCCGCCATCGGATCTGCTCCTTCCGACAACGAATCAATATAACGCCTCAGATTGAATATGTTCCAAGACCGTATGGAATTTCGATGCGAATGAGCAGAACATCCGAGTCCTACGTACTCACCCTGCATCCAGTAATTCCAGTTGTGACGCGAATAGAATCCAGGCATTGACCAATTGGAAATTTCATACCACTCCATGCCCGCATCCGCCAGCAGCGAGTCAATCAAAATGTAGGCACCCGCCTGATAGTCCTCATCGGGATGGCGGAGTTTGTCTCTTCCCAACGGCGTGCCAGGCTCGACGGCCAAGGCATACGCGGAGATATGAGTCGGAGCAGGCGACAACGCCAACACCTTTTTAACCGTGTCTTCCAGCACAGATTGGGTTTCGCCTGCCGCACCATAAATCAGGTCAACAGAATAGTTCTCAAATCCAACCTCACCCAAGGCTTCGATTACCGGGTAAATATCTGCCGGATTGTGGGACCTTCCCAATGAGTTAAGTACACCCGTTGAAAAGCTCTGAAGCCCCAGCGATACTCGATTGACCCCGGCATCCTTATAGATCTTAAGTTTCTCCAGGGTTGTCGATTCAGGATTACACTCAATGGTAACTTCAGCGCCTGGCCTGATTCCCACCGACTCTAAGATCTTCGCCACTTGCCGGGCTGGGATGACCGATGGGGTCCCGCCGCCAAAAAAGATCGAACTTGGGGATTCAGCATAATCTGCGGACCATTTGAGCCGTAGTTCGGCAATGATGGCATCCAGATAGGCATCTGCCATATCCAAAGCATCATCCCAGGCGGCAAATGCACAGTAATCGCACCTGGACACGCAAAATGGAATATGGACGTAAAGCCCTGGAGTCTCAGGCAGATAATCCACCCCCGGTCGGCTGCGCCGCTAATAGTTGACCTAAATCAGATACCACTTCGTTCCTTGCCTCCTTCCTCAGCGGGAAAGGGGATCCTCAGCCCTACCCCGTCCTTACCAACAGGGCTTGCCTGGCGGATTGATCAATTCATGATCCTAAGACCCAATTCATCAAACCTTCGGGCCATTTCCTCGGCGGTCAGCTCAAAGAGACAGGCCAAAACTTTAAGATCTTCATGGCGAATAGTTATCATGCGGCCGTTAAAGTCCTGTCTCTGAACCTGGAGCATAGACAGATACCTGCGTAAAAGCTCCTTCTCCGGTCCGTCCATTAAATTCAATTTGATCAGGTCGATGGTAACCTTTAGGCTTGGCTCGACCATCGGAGCCCGCCTTTCGTCAAAGGTGTTGACCGCAAACGACTCGACGGTTTCTTCCCGGCCATTGACAGCCATGGGGAAATTCGCCAAAGGAACCAAGGGCGATTTCGAAGTATTTTGTTTTGGTAAGAGCTGATCAACAGGCACGTTATACAACTCGGCAAGTCTTTGGAGCCTTGGAACCGAAATAGACCGTTCTCCCCGCTCGTAAGCACCCAATACGCTGGCCTTGAACTCCTGATTTGATGCCGCCTCTACGGAATGCAAAGACAGGTGCTTTTGTTTGCGTACCGAACGCAGCCTAAGCCCGACCCTCAGCGCGTAATCATCAGATACTTCTTCATCCTCATTCACTGGCACGTTCCTAGTCTATCATCACTCTAGGTTCAAAAAATGAGGATTATTAGACACTTACAGTGATAACTTGACCCAGATCCAGTATTACAACAGACCTGACCGCTCCATTGACAAAACACCAGCCACCACTACGGCCGCTGTTTCCGAACGAAGCACATTCTTTCCCAATCCAATTCTTCGGGTAAATAACCCTAATTCAGAGGCGGAAAAACCCCCTTCCGGCCCTACCACGACCGGGAAAGACGGATCCAGCCCGTCATTGCCATACGCCGTGCAGACTCCGCACTGAGGATACAACTCAACAAAACTCTCAAGGCTGCGGATCGGTGAAAGGCGTGTTAAAAATGGCGAGCGGGACTGCATCAGGGCTTCCCCCGCCACCCTTTGGAGTTTCGCGTAATCGTGGCCGCCATCTTCAAGTCCAGACCTTCTTGCCGAGGAAAATGCCGAGTGCAGCAGAAACACCGAGTCCACGCCCAGTTCTGTCATCTTTTGGATTGCCCAGCCAGCCCGATCGAGCGACGGCAAACAATACCCTATAACCAATTCCGGTTGCTGCCTGGCCTCTTCGAAAACTTCGCTCGCTAACTCAATTTCCAGTCCGGCTCTGCCGGAACTCTTGTTGGCCTGCCGCAGGACCGCCACCCTCCAACGTCCCTGACCGTCCCCCAGGGTAATGGCATCCCCATCCCTTAGCCTGCGAACAGTCCCGAGATGATGCCGGGCATCGGCAGATAGCTCGGGCAAGGCCAAGTCCTCCACAAGCAAGTGGGCAACGCCTGATTCAGCCAGTGTCGGGTTCACGGCCTCAGCAAACATTTAACTATTTGAAAGCCGATTTGATCTTAGAGAAAATACCGTGGTCCCTGTCGGCCACCTCTTCGCCGCGGAGTGCAGCGATAGTTCTAAACATTTCGTCCTGTTCCGCATCCAGGTGGGTGGGGATTTCAACGACGATAGTAACCACAAGATCTCCCCTTCTGCCGCTGCCGCGCAGGTCAGGAACTCCCCGGCCCCGGAGTCTGAACTGAGTTCCAGATTGCGTGCCTTGGGGAATCACGAGATCCTCCACGCCATCAAGGGTTTCAAACTCCAGCGCAGCTCCCAGTACTGCCTGGGTAAGCGGAATCGTAAGCTCGCATCTGAGTTCGTTATCATCCCGCACAAATCGGGGATGGGGCTTGACTCTTATTTGGACATACAGATCGCCCGGCGACCCGCCTCTAGGACCGGCAGGGCCGCGTCCAGACAGCCTAAGCGTCGAGCCATTATCTACCCCGGCCGGAATCTCGACGGAATATGTCCGCTCCTCGGTGCGGCGTCCTTCTCCTCTGCAATCCTGGCAGGGAGTGGTAATCACGGATCCTTCGCCTCGGCACCGGTCGCAAGGGGCGGTGGTAACCATCCGACCCAGGATCGACTGTGCAACTCTCCTCACCTGACCCGTTCCATCACAGACCGGACATGAACTTGCGGTAGTTCCTGGTTTAGAACCTAAACCAGAACAGGTGGAACACACCACTGGCAACCTTAAGCTGACATCTTTCTGCGCGCCGAATATTGCCTCGGTAAAGGAGAGATCCACATAAACTTCGCTGTCAGCTCCTCGTTGCGGACCTCTTCGGGTCTGGTTGAATCCCCCGTTAAACGCTGATCCGAAGAAGGCCCCGAATATATCGTTGATCCCGCCGCCAAACGGACCGGCATCACCCATTCCACCTTTCAGGCCATCTTCTCCATAGGTGTCGTAAATACGGCGCTTTTCCGGATCCCTCAGGGTCTCATACGCGGTGGTTATCTCCTTGAAGCGATTCTCCAGATCTTTGTCGCCGCCATTGGCATCAGGATGCAGTTCTCTGGCCAGCCGGCGATAAGCCTTTTTTATCTCGTCATCGGATGCATTCCTGGAGACGCCTAAAAGGCTGTAAAAATCGTTTGCCACCTTATAATCCCTATCCCTCGCTCAGTCTCTTTCCAAGCCCGGTACTTACCAAATTCACCGCGGCCAAAACCTTTGGATAATTCATGCGGGTCGGACCGACCAGACCTATAGATCCTAGTTGCTCGCCCTCGACAATATAGGGGGACACAACTACGGAACACTCTGCGAGCGGTTCGATACCCAGCTCAGCTCCAATAGCGACTTTCTGGCCTTTGGACAACACATCCCTGATAAGAGAGACGACCAGAAAATGCTGTTCCAGGGTTGCCAACACACGTCTTACGGTGTCCACCGCGTCAAACGCGTTTGCCACTTTCGAGGCTCCCTCGATATAGACGCTCTCAGTTTCGCCTTGAAACTCCTTCAGGCTTTCAAGGGCAGTCGCACAGAGCAGGTCGACTGGTAGGTTGCCTGTTGATTCAGGCACGCACTCTGACCCTATCGGATGGCCGCGCAATTTTTTCGTAAGAATATTGGAAACCAGATCCAAATCGGATTCATCAATCTCACTGGCCAGTTCAAGTATCTTTTTCTCCACCGCCCCCTTTGAATCTACGATCAGCAGCAGGACCTTCTTCGGATCTAAAGAAACAAGCTGAATGGAGCGAATGAGAATCGTCTCCGGACTCGGACCGGTCACGACCGCCGCATAATTGGTCAAATTGGTAAGAAGCCGCGACGTATCGCTGAACATTGCCGCCAATGCCCCGTGGGCATTGGTGAAGAACTCATCCACACTTTTGAATTGGGTAATATCTGAATCATCTGTGTCACCCACAAATGTATCGACGTAATATCGGTAACCCTTGTCGGTGGGAATTCGACCAGCACTCGTGTGTGGCTGCGTCAAATATCCCTCGTGTTCCAACAGATTCATTTCGTTGCGAATTGTGGCAGGTGATACTTGAATACCCCCGACACGGGCAAGGTGGGACGAACCAACGGGTTCAGCAAATTGAACATAGTCATCGACAACAGCCCGCAGAATAGCGGCTTTTCTTTTGTCCATCACACTTGACTCGTTTCCACATTTAGCAAAGTATCTCTTGGCACTCCATTCTATCGAGTGCTAACAAGAGTAAAAATCAATTACGGTCATCAGGCGGGATTTATAAGATAATTTCGCCCCAATTACCGCAAAAACC
>JABEUP010000019.1 GCA_013044365.1 Acidimicrobiaceae bacterium | reverse complement strand
TTACAGCCCCCATCGAGGTGAGACAGCTAACGGCGACGTAACCGTCATAGCCCCAAACAGCCCCGGCACTACCGTCGTAGTCAAATGATGTTCGTACGTAACGGTCACCAGTGCGCGGATCCACCGCAAATACGTAATCTCCCCTGTGCTTGCCCCAGGCTGCCACCGATCTCTCCGGCACTGCCTTGGAGAGAGCTTCCAGCACCGCCTCCATAACCTGAATCCCAACGTTTACCGGTGAAGCTCCAACGGTTGCCGGATATTGACAGCTGACCACCAGTCCTGGTGGTGCAACTACCTCTATGGCGCGCAAGGTGCCTTCGTTGTGGAATTCTGCAAGTTTAGGATCAAATACCAAGACCGCCGCAGCCACTGCGTTACCGTAGGTTGCAGCGAAAACACTGTTGATAAATCCGCGACGCTGCGCATCAGAGTTAGAAAAGTCCAAGGTCATCTGGTCGCCCTTGACTATCACGTCGACTTTCACCCAAACCGGGACATCGAGTTCTGTTCCGTCGTCATCTGTGGCCGCCTCCCCATGATAAGTGCCATCAGGAATGTTGCGGATCTGTTCACGGACTGCGATTTCAGTCCGCTGGATCATCTGGTCGACGCTGCCCAAAACCACATCTTGGCCGTATCTGTCCAACAGCGCGACTATCCGTTCCTCAGCTCTTTTGGTGGCCGCTATCATGGCGTAGTTGTCGACCCGCACCCCACGGGGCCAACGAACATTGTTCCAGATCAACTCCATCACGTCGGTGCGTTCCTTGCCCTGCTCTATCACTCTGGTGGGCGGTATGCAGATACCTTCGGCATGAATGTCGTAACCATTAGGAAAGTATCCTCCGGGGAATGAGCCGCCGGTATCTTGTTGGTGCGCGCGGGCCAAAGTCCAAAAGAGTAACTCCCCCTTATAAAATATTGGTCTCAGAAATCCCCAGTCTGGAAGATGGCAGTTATGACCACCGTGATACGGATCGTTGGTCAATATCACATCTCCCGGATGGATATCGGCGCCAAATTTCTTGCTTATGTCCCGGACGGCATATTTGCTTCCAAGGAACTGTACCGGCAAACCTTGGGGCATGGCGATCGTGTCGCCGTTGGCGCTCCATATTCCAACTGAGACATCGTGTAGCTGGGCAATCAAGTAGTTTTGAGCCGTCAGATCAATGATGTGTCTCATTTCTCTGCACGTTGTCTGTAACGAGTGCCAAATCGTCGAGACTGTTACCGGATCTACTGTGGTTTCTTTAGTGCTCATTTTCCATCCTCCAATTTCACAATTTCATATGCTCACCAAGCTGGAATTGCTAAAGGTGTAGTAGGTAGTTCTTCGATGCGTCGACGATGCATTCGCACCCTTGCGGCACGACTGTGGTGGTAGTTTGGTCTTCAATGATTGCCGGGCCTTGGATCTTATTGCCAGCAAGAAGCTTGTTTCCGTCAAATACCGGGGTATCGATCCATTCTCCGTTCCACTGGCACTTTCTCTCCCTCCGCTTTGCAGTTTCGGGAACCTTCGATGTTCCGGTTGTGACTGACCGCAGGCTGAATCGGGAGGGACTTGAGCTGGCCCTCAAACGGAACGTGAGGAATTCGGCAGAGAGCCAGGGCATCGAAAATGTATAAAGCAACTCGTGTTTTCTATGGAGTTCATTTACGGCATCTTTTATCGTCTCAGTCGTGATCTTGCCGGAGGTAACTGGAACCTCAACTTCATGGTACTGACCGAGATAGCGCATCTCTGCCGTTCGTTGCAGCGTGATCGAGTCTTGTGGAATATCCATTGCGTGCAACGATTCCAAAGCCTCCTGCTCCATTTCGCGAAAGAGCAAATCCACCGCCTCGGAATCGATGTCGTCAGCCCGAGCTACAAATGAGCGCGAATAATCGCGGCCAAGATCCATGGTGAGCATGCCAAAGGCACTGTATAAGGCGGCCACGGTGGGCACAATGACGTTGTGCAACCCGAGTTGTTTGGCGATTGCCGCGGCATGTACCGGTCCTGCGCCGCCCCCAACAACGAGGGTAAAGTCGCGAACGTCCAACCCGCGTCGGGTGCACACTTCTGTAACCTGGTCAGCCATGTATGAGTTCGCCGTGTCATACACCGCTTGAGCTACAACTTCAGTGTTCATTTTCAAGGGTTCGCCGAGTCGCTCCAAGGCGTTACGGGCTGACTCCATGGAAAGGGTGATCTCCCCGCCGAGGAAGTAGTCAACAGGAATGTAACCCAGCACTACGTCCGCATCAGTGACAGTTGCCTCAGAACCTACTCCATAACAGGCAGGGCCGGGATCGGCACCGGCGCTATCAGGACCAACTCTGAGCAAGCCTAGCGAATCGACCCATCCAATCGAACCGCCTCCAGCACCAACGCTGTGAATATCCACCATTTTTATAGCGACGCGGTGGTCACCGACCCAGGCATCAGTGGTGCTGGGGACCTCTGCGTTTCTTACCACGCACACGTCAAGGCTGGTACCACCCATGTCCAAAGAAATTAGGTCTTTGGACCCCACTTCGGAGCCGAAATAGATTGCACTGGATGGGGCTGCTGCCGGGCCAGAGCCCAAGAGGTAGACCGCCCGCCCCAGGCATTGCCGTGGAGGCTGTACCAGCCCGTTGGCGAGCATCATCAAAAGGGTGCCGCCAAACCCAACTGAAGCCAATTTGCCTTGCAGCCCTATTAAATAATCCGAGACGACGGGCTCGAGATAGGCGCTCACCACGGTTGTACTGAAGCGCTCGAACTCGCGCCAG